>JASFZK010000066.1:0-7780 GCA_045267845.1 Bacteroidota bacterium
CCAATATCAGAGTTAACCCAGTCACCATTATCCCAGTCTTGCCTTAAAAATGATAGCATATTCGAATTATCATCATATGTGGAAGTAACTTTTGTTGAATTTATCCAATTAGAATTTTCCCAACCTCGCCATAACGATGTCAGTCGGTTACCTTGCTCATCGTATGTACTTGCTTCGAGTGCACTGTTAACCCATTCATCACTTTGCTGAATTTGGATTAAAGTTGCAACCCTAAACCCGTACTCCGAATAGGTGTGTATATAACGTTGTGGATTAAACGCATTAGAATTAACATAAGCTGTATCCATCAAATATATAACTTCATCACGATCATTATTGACATTAGAAAAAGCAAGAGACGTTGGATCTAATTGATTTTTAAAATTATCATGCAGATGCATATATCGCTCTTCTGCTTGATACATTTTATGATCAAGGTCATAATTTTGTGAATAATTCTGCCCTATGGCGCTAAAGCTAATAATTGCCATTACTACAACGGCAAAATATGTATAAATTTTAGTGGAATTCCTCATCATTTAATACAATTACGTGATATAACTTAATTAATTCTAATCAAAAATTCGTGTTATTAATACTAATTATAAATAAGCATAATTTCTTATTATCTGTTTTTCAGTTCTTTACAATATATTCAGCAACAAAAAACATTCCTATCTCACAATACAAAAGTACATTTAAAGACTATATTGTATTGGAATAAATTTACCACCTACAATAATCAACTAATTTTTGTACTAAAATCATAAACCCAACTTAACCAATAAGCTATAACAATTAGATGTAATTTAACATTCAAATCAAGAAAACCAGCGATTTTAATATTATAGAGTTAATGACAGCAATCATGTAAAAGAATAAATACGATTGGGAAATTGTATTGTATAATTTGATAAGAAGAAAAGCTTGAAACAAAGTATTGATCCAACCACTTATGGTTAGCTAACGGAAAAATAATGTGTACAGATAATAAACCCGAAACGAAAAATGCAGCTATTCTGGATGGTGAGTATATGGTAATAATGATTATTTTACAATAACGCGCTTAGTTGTTATACCTGTATCAGTTTTCATTTGTATAATATAAGAGCCAGGTACCAAATGCCCAACCTCAACTTTATATTTTCTGGAATTAATGATTTTGGTTACCACACGAACTCCATGAATATTAAAAATATTTAATTCATCAATTTTACTTGCTGATTCGATATTAAAGATTCCAGATGTCGGATTTGGATATAACTTTATAAAATTATTGATTTGGTTTTCATCAACACGAACAGTACCTCTAGATACTTGAACATAACTAAATTGATCAAGTCCTGCAGGAAATGTATTTCCAGGATAGCATGCATTATTTATATCGATAACTTCAAAATCAACATTATAATCAATATTTTCTGAAACATCATATGCAATTAATTCTATGGGCGTATTTATTCCGTATCCACCATTCACTGCCTCATAAAAAGTATTCAAATCATTTTCCCAAGGGTCTTCCGAATCAATAACCATAGAACCTACCATTACCCCTTCACTAAAGGCTGCAAATTCATCGCCAATATCAAAATCATACGTATCAATATAAATTGTATAAGTCCATGTAGCTGCATCACCACCACTGTATACAAAATATGTTGGATCCATTGCAATGGATCTACTTCCTGCTATTTTTTTTGCTGACAAAGGATAAGTTAATGTTGCGGCTCCATTCATTTTAACTTTAAATGATTCACCGGGTGTTAATAATTGTATATTATCTACCCATGAGCCATTATCATGATGTAAACGGTTACCTTTACTATCCATAACCCAATCCAGCTCATTAAATATACTCGCAAAAGCCACCAATGCTTCATCAGGATTATTTACATCATATGGATAATAAGCGACATAGTAAATACCTGCCGATGGAAAAACAATTGGGTTATTCTCAGGTCTAAGTACATTGCCTTGCATGTCAAATGTATATGCATCTTCAATATAAAGTTGATAACCTTCTAATTCTTCCCATAAATATGTATCTGGTTTCCATGCCGTCCCGTTCCAATCCAATTTGTTTTTATTTGGAGCACTGACAACAAACCCGTCGTTTTCAATCCAGCTATTATGATAATCGGATTCAAAAGAAGAAGATACACCACCACTTAATCCATTATTATTAAGAAGTGTTAACATCGAATTATCAGCCACAGTAAGGCATCTGCCAATAAAATAGTAGCCTTGAGCATCAAATTCATAAGTTATTGTTTCCTGAACCTGAATATCAAGTACCATATCAAGTTCATTGGGTGGGTTCTGAGCAATTACAAAATCCTCATGGGTCTCAGGAAACCATCCTTCTTTGCTAAATTGAATATCATAAGCTCCAACTTCCAAAAATAATGTGTACAATCCATCAGAATCAGTAGTTGTGCTTGCTACAATTTCGTGTGTGTATATATTTAGTGCTTCTACTGATGCGCCTGATAAGGCTCCACCTCCAGCTCCAGCTGCTTTGCTAACTGTTCCATTTAATATAGCATCTACATTATTCCAGTAAATATTCAAATAGCTAGTATGATTACCTAAAGAATCAGGAAAAGTTGTACCCGAGTATGTTCCCACACCAGTATTAAACCACCACTCAACTGGAATCTCATATATTGCATCATGACTTACGTTATAAGCCCAAAATTCCATATTATTTCCTGTTACAAATCCACAGTTTCCATTTGATAATTGAGAATACGCCATCAAAACATTAGAATGGCAATTTTGATAACTTCCAATTTCTGAAAAATGCAATACCCCTACTCTTTTACCGGGTTCTCCAGAACCAAATATGGGATCCTGACCTGTATCAAAGATAACAAGCTCATCATATGGTAATAAAAAATCGACTCCAAACTTTGCCATCTCTAAATAAATAGTCCAACTTCTGTTGGTGTTACCATCTATTACTTCATAATTTGATATATATGGATCTGGTAAAAGGTTAAAATCGATTTCTTCGGTAACCTCAGGACCCAAAATATAATCTTCAAGTGTATAAGCCTGAAAATCTGGTGAAGTACCCACATTATTATCTTCAACTACAATATCATAAGTTCCAGGATAATGAGATAAAGTATATTCACCATTTGCATTTGTTGTGGTATTATCAACCTCATTTCCACCATTATCAAATAACGATATTTTTATCGTTTCATCAGTAATCGGAAATAAAGTAGTCACGCTAAATATTGTTCCTTCAATCGTACCCTCTGATAAGTCAAGATTAACATTATGAGTACTAGTTATATTGTTTTCAATTGTAACATTGCTTTCAACGGTAGCATAACCTGCATAAGTAACATTAAAAGTCCACTCACCATCCGGAATATTTTCAATTAAATAATTTCCATCAATATCTGTAGCATCGGAATAGACAGCACTACCAATTGTAGTAGACACAACAGCTCCAACTGCAAATATATCATACTGACTGGTGACAAGGTTATAGCATTTAACAGTTCCACTAATATTTCCTTTACAATTTAAGTAAACACTTTTTGAGTAACCAGAACCACCATTGTTATTTCCCTGAACAATGTATTCAAATGTTTCTGATTCAAATGTTGGACTTGTAATATTAACAGTATAGTTAAAATCTTCGGGTGGTGTTACATCAGGACCTGCATATAGCTGCAATGTATAAGTTCCGTCTCCATTATTTGTTGCCGTAATACCATCTGTAGTAACAACAGCATCAGTAACAACGCCACCAGGTGTTTGATCATCCCATACTGTAACAACAAGTGATACATAATAATTTACAGGCACATCAGTAAAAGTAAGGTCAACATAACAATAGCTGTAACCTCCCTGTTGAGGAAAGTAAGCTCCATATGTTGCTGCAGTTGCCTGGATATCACTTGTTGGAGCATACCACTCATTATGAAAATCAATGTGATTATTATCACCCCATGTGTGGGCATAGCCAATTTCACCGACTGGTGCATTTTCTGATGCATCCCAACACTTAATCAATAAGGGATGGCCAGGTTCATACAGTAGTTGGCCACTTGTGTTTTTACTAAAAATAATAAGCCTTGAGCTATTCCAGTTTGTAACGTCTGGAGAAACCCCTAATGTTAGTAATCCAACTAACAACTCTCCATCGAACACTGCGACTTGATCACCAGATTCAAGTGATCCATAAACAGAATTTGCCCCATAAATCCACATTTCCATTATTGGTTGCCCCATATCACCGCTGGGATCAGACCAACCTGATTGTGCAATTATACTTACATTACTAAGTAGTGCTATTATGAGTAATAAGAAAGCAAATTTGGAAATTGTTTTCATGGCAATTGGGTTTAGCCATTAGGTATGGCTCTAGGTAACTTCAATTTAATTCACAATTCAATTAAAAAATATAAACCCGGCCACGGTATGTAACCGGGTTTATTCCACTAAACCTTATTTCTCAAGAGTTGAGAATACTACAATATTATTTAACAATAACTCTTTTAGTTATTACTCCAGTATCTGTATGTAGTTGTATCAAGTATGTACCTGTAACAAAATTACTAACGTCAACTTGTTGAGTTTTAGCATTAACGTTGGTTGCTGAAATAAGTGCTCCATGTATATTATAAACAGTTATTTGGTTTATGTTACTAACCGACTCGATATTAAGAGTTGTGTTTGCAGGATTAGGATAAACGCGTACTGCATTATCAACTTGATTTTCATCAACAGAAACAACTCCTCTATATAAATTTACATAGCTAAAATGAGCTAATCCCGGAGGATAAACTTCACCTAAGTAACAACTTCCATTAACATTTTCCATTTCGAAAATAACACTGTATTGAGCACCTTCTGATGCATCCCAAGCAACAAGCTCTATTGGTGTATTAATATCATAACCACCGTTTATGGCTTGGTTAAAAGTATTCAAGTCGTTTTCCCATGGTTCTTCGGAATCGATAACCATGGAGCCAACAAGTACATCATTACTATAAGCAGCAAGTTCGTCACCTATTTCAAAATCGTTGGTATTAATATACATTGTATATGTCCACTCACCGGCATTGCCCTGATTGTAAACAAAATGTACTGGATCGAGTAGTACCCTGCCATTGGTTGCTGATTTTTTGGCTGACGCAGGATAAGTAAGTGTTGCAGCAGTATTCATCTTAATTTTGTAACCAGCTCCTGGTTTCATTGGGCCAACGTTATCATACCACACACCATTATCATTATGCAAGCGATTACCATAACTATCCATAACCCAATCAAGTTCACCAAGTATACCATCAAATGCTGTTAGAGCATCATCTTGTGGTGAGGCACTATAATCATATGTAAAATAAGGAATATAACTAATACCTGTGGTTAATGCTATAGGGTTAGTTTCTGGTTTTTCAAGATAACCTTCCATATCGAAAGTAAAATCACTTGCAATATCTTCTATAAATACTTGGTAGCCTTCTAACAATATCCATGCATAAGGATCTGGATCCCATGCAGCTGGACCAGCACCAAGATCCCAATACAATTGGGTTGTACCAGCAATTAAAGGATCAGTATCATTAGCAACCCAACTACTATGCATATTAGTTCCATCCCAATCAACAGGACTTGCATTGTTATTTAATAAAGGTCTCATATCAGTACTAGCTACTTCAACACATCTACTAATAAAGTGGTAACCAGGTTCAGATAGTGAGTAAGAAATTTCTACTTCACTTTGGCAAACAAGAGTTTTATTCAAAGTTACAATATCACTTTGTAGAATAAGTACATGCGGCTCTATAGTTTCAAAGGTTTCATATCCATCTTTCGACATTCTAACCTGATACGTTCCAGGGTCTAATTGAATTGAATAGTCACCAGTTGCTCCAGTACCAGTAACATAACTACCAGCAACTTCACCTGTAAATACATTTATTGCAGAAACAGTCACTCCGTCTAGATCAGCAGTAGCAGTACAACCGCTAGTTGCATCTCCCCCAATATGCCCATTCAACTGCCCAGGAGTAGTACCCCAGTAAATATTAAGATAGCTTATGTGATTTTCATTAGGATCGGGGAAAGTAGTACCCCAGTATGTTCCCATATCAGGATGAAACCACCAGTTAATTGGTACTTCGTATTCTTCACCATGACTAATATCAAAGGCTTTGAATGTCATATTGTTACCCTCAACAAAGCCTGTGGCACCAGTATTAAATTGAGCAAAAGCTTTTAAGGTATTAGTACCTGAATTAGGACCTGTGGCTGTTTTTTCAAATACAAGACTACCAACTAATTTATCCTGGTCGGTATCATAAATCGCTATCTCATCAAATGGAAGAAGGTAAGTACCTCCAAATTTTGCCATCTCAATTTGGATAGTCCACATACTATTGGGGTTACCAGTTATTTCGTCAAAATAACCTGAATGTGTACCATTAAACATATTAAAATTTAATGTTTCATCAGCACCAGGCATTATTAAATAATCGTGAAAGGTAAAAGTTTCATATGTATTATTAGCATTTGAAATATCAGTTAAAACAATATCATAAATTCCACCATATGTCTCAAGGCTATATGTACCAACTGTACTTGTAAAAGTTTCGACAAGCGTAGTTCCATCTAAAGTCCAAAGTTCAACCTTAATATTGTCATCTGTAATTAGTGCAATAGATTCAGCATCAAATATCTCTCCAGAAACTGTTCCTTGTGGGAAGTCGAGATCTACATCATTATCAGTAGTGTTGCCAGAATTATGATCGATAGTATGTGGGTCGTCAAATATCACTCTACCTGGATATGAATATGTGAATGTCCACTCACCATCAGGCACGTCCTCTAATACATATGTTCCATCTGAGCCAGTAACAGCTGAATATATTACTCCATTAATAGTCGTGGTAACTTCTGCACCAACAGCATTAACCAATGTGCCTCCAGGTGTTTCGTTTATTCGTACTAACCCTGTGAGATCATCATACGTATTCAAGAAAATATCAACAGCCACAGTTTCAGTAAATGGATTAAAGGTTTCAACATATGATTCAGTTGCAAAACCTGTAGCAGTAGTTGTTATCGTATAATTGTAATCATCAGTACCTGATAAACCGGCAAAAATATTGCCTTCGTATCGGTGGTCAGCACCACCATCCCATACCAAAGAAACACCACAGCAAGAGACTGCTGCTTGTGCATCTGTTAATTCAACCCATCCAGGAAGATTGTCATCATACTCAAACACTTGAACATTTAATGTGGCACCATATGGACTAGGTATCGCCGCAAAGGTTAAATCAACATAACAATAACCATAAGCACCCAGTGCAGGGTAGAATGGTTCCTCCATAATCGGAGCGTACCATGTATCGTGGAAATCAATTCCGGCGCCTGAAGCAACATAATAATCGCCTTCATCATCGTCATAATATCTTAACTGCAGTGGATTACCAGGTGTATAAAGTGGATTACCACTTAAATCGTAGGTATATGCAATTAAATGTGAGCTTACCCAATTTGTTTCGTCAGGGTCAACTGTTAGTTCAAGCATACCTACACATACATCTCCATCATAGGCAGCAATTTGATCATCAGCTTCCCATGAAATGGCAGTAAAGTTAAGCCCATAAACCCATATTTCTAATAAAGGTTTTCCTGGATCTCCGTTTGGATCGGTAAATTGTGCATTCAGGCTAGTACTGCTAATTATTGTGAACGCAAACAATAATGCAAAAATTTTCATTGAGCTTTTCATTTTTATAATATTTAGTGG
>JASFZK010000067.1:0-6524 GCA_045267845.1 Bacteroidota bacterium
GTCTTAATACCATTATTTCTAAGTATCAGTCTTCTACTTTTAGAAACATTTCCATTAATTAATCCAAGATAATCCTCCATCTCATCATTCGAAACAGGGCTATTGGGTAAAAACTTTGTTATTTTGTTAATATATACGCTTTTCATTATTAATTACTTAACTCAACTCCACTATAATATTTTAATTTCTTCCTAATTCTCAAGAAAAATAATGGCCATGTTACATAAAACAGAAACGTTACTATGGGAGAAACGGCAAAAATAACAAACAAAAGATACCACTTAAACATAATAAGTCTGAATACTCGAGATTGTGATCCGGGACCACCCTTTTTTAATATAAATCCAGACCAAATATGGAACATCCGTTTTCCTTTTTCCTCAGTAGAAATAACATTTGCAGATAGTTCAACTGCCTTAAGATTTAGTAGGTTTTCGTGTAAATTAAAAAATTCATTTTTAACTAATGCCTCTACTATTACCGGAGCAAAACGTTCAGCATTTTTAATATCAGAATCTGAAATACCTGGTTTTGGAAATATGCCAAGGTATCTATCCTTATTACCTGTGCCCATCCAATAAACAATTGTAATCACACTACTGAGATTACTGTGCTTATCGTGTAAAGCAATATTACCCCTATGAATCCCCCCGTTATCTTTTATCATTTTTTTAATATCCTCCTGAGCCGTAACCCACATATTTCGGGCCCCAATTACAGTGATAATAGGCTTGCCTTTCATCACCATTTTTGCTTCTTTTGATTTAAGGAAGGTTGTTATTGGTATTGGCGATGATAAAAACCAGATGGGGTATCCTAGAATAATTAAGTCAAAGTCTTCGTTTGGATTAAATGAAAGGGGTTCGAGCTTTGCTGGTATCATTCTTACCGACTCTGGCATTGCATCATAAAAAGTTGTTCCCTTCCATGGAAAATTAAATGATGGAATGGGTTTCAATTTTTCGTAATGTAACTGTATGTCTTCTGGGAACTGATCTGTAATATTAGAAACAATTTCATCCAACTGTCCAGACTGAGAAAATGTAATAATTAATACTTTCTTCATTTGCTCACATATAACTATTCATCAACTTCAGCCTTGAGTAATAAAACAATATCGTTAACCTTTTCTATT
This sequence comes from Bacteroidota bacterium, assembly GCA_045267845.1. GTDB lineage: Bacteria > Bacteroidota > Bacteroidia > Bacteroidales > F082. The sequence goes on from JASFZK010000067.1 coordinate 1,136, forward strand.
AATTCACTTATAAGAGCAACAAGGTTACCATCCTCATTATTATTTCGGGCAAGCACCTCTATAGTTCTTAAATCAGCATGAATGTCATCCATTGCAAATACATCAAATGATGGTTTTACTTTGTGAGCAATTTTATACACACTTTGCCAATCCCCATTATTGGCAAATTCTGGTAGCTTATCAATATCTGTGGGAATAGTTTCAAGAAAAAGAGTAATCATTTCTAATATCTCATCTTTATCTCCCCCAACATATTCTGAAATTTTATCTAAACTATATAACTTTTTGAGTTCCATTTAATTAAATCTCATTTTCTTTAATCAGCCTGTAAATTGTTGATTTTCCAATGTCAAGTTTGTCTGCCGTAAGCATCACATTATTAGAGTACTTATTCAGAAAAAACTTAATTATTCGTTTATTATATTCGGCAAGACTGCATTCATCAATAAGAAAACTCGATACGGTATCGGTGGAGCTAAAGTTAATATTGCTTGCCATTATATCATCATTATCCGAAAGCACAATAGCCAACTCAATAACTGCTTTTAGCTCTCTAACATTTCCAGGATAACTGTATTTCATGAGTTTATCGTGAGCATCGTGTGATATTTTCTTTGGTGAAATATCATTTTCCTTGCAAAACTCATCAATAAAAAACTTTGCAAGAATAATTATATCATTACCCCTTGATCGTAATGGAGGTAAATCTATTGGTAATCCAAGTAAGCGATAATATAAATCTTCTCTAAACGTTCCTTTTCTTACCTCATCACCAAGATTGAGATTTGTTGAAACAATAATTCTTAAATCAAGACTTATTACCTTATTTCCCCCAACTCTGGTAAGTTCCTTTTCCTGAAGCACACGCAATAATTTAGTTTGCATGCTCATATTCATTTCACTAATTTCATCTAAAAATAGTGTGCCCCCATTTGCCTCTTCAAATTTACCAATTCGTGATGAAACCGCGCCTGTAAAAGCGCCCTTCTCATAGCCAAACATTTCGCTTTCAATTAATTCAGAAGGTACGGCTGCCACATTAATGGCAACAAATGGTGATTTACTTTGTTTTGAGTTATAATGAATTGCTTTGGCTACAAGTTCCTTTCCTGTACCTGTTTCCCCAGAAATAGAAACTGTTATTCGTGTTTTAAGGGCTTTATCCATTAATTTAAAAACATTTTTTATGGCTGTACTATTTCCCTTAATATTTTTAAAATTATACTTAATTCCAACCTCTTCTTTGAGGATATCAATCTCAGTTTTTAATTTTTCGGTCTCACGTAGCTTATTTATTAAATTCCAAACCCTATCTTTAGTATCATCATCCTTCACAAAGTAATCATAAGCACCCTCTTTAAGTAAATCAAGTGCTGTTTTCACATCTTCCTGCCCCGAAACAATTACAACCGGAAGATTAGGATATTCAATATGGATTTTTTTCATGACTTCGGAGCCCGTCATATCGGGTAAACCGTAATCCAATAAAACAAGATCAGGCTGCAGATGAATATTTTTAAGGCAGTCTTTTCCGTTATCATACAAAAAAACCTCATTGTCAGGATTTAACAGTAGGTGTCTCTTTAGTAGTTTTCCATAAAAAGGATCGTCTTCAATAATGAATAGTTTAAAATAACTCATGGGGTTTAGCATTAGGATTGCCAATAATTTACAAATATAAAAATAATTCCATAATATGGAAAATTCCCAAAGCTTTTTTCTATTGGGATTTTTATAATTTTGCAACAACTTTATATCGATGAAAAAAATACTAAAATCAATCTGGAAATTTATCAAGTATATGTTCACAATTCTTATTGGAACTTTGATAATGTACTATCTACTAGCTCCGGTTTATAAATTCTCAGGACCAGTACCATTTACAGGCGATAAGCTGTACAACCCATACCAATCAATTGATTCATCTGCATGGAAAAAATATAACTTCCAGGTTCAATCAAAAGCGTGGTTAGGCATTACTGATGGTCGTAAAAACACAAATGAGCGTATTGACAGCATTTACAATGTGCTTGGGTTTGATCATGTTGCAACTTCTGACTATCAAAAGATTAACACTTTTGGCAAAGACAATCCAGCTTTTATCCCAACTTACGAACATGGTTATAATATTTTTAAAACACATCAAGTTTGTATTAATACTGATAAAGTTCTGTGGGTAGATTTAATGTTTGGGCAAACACTTAGTATGAAACAGTGGGTAATTGACCAATTAAATGAGCATGCTGAAATAGTTGTACTCGCACATCCTTTACTTAGAGATGGTTATACCATTAACGATATGAAGTACCTAACTAACTACGAGGCCATAGAAGTACTCAACAATCTACGAGTTTCGGATGAACACTGGGATGAAGCACTTTCATCAGGACAAATTGCATATATAATTGCAAACGACGATGCTCATGATGTAATGAATACAAATGAGGTTGGCAGAAGGTTTACAATGATTAATTCGACTAGTTTGGTAAAAGATTCAATTATGTCGAGCTTGAATAAAGGGGCAGCATATGGTATGGATTTTTACAGGATGGAAGAAACTATGAGTCATAAGGCTGAGCGATCAAAACATATTCCACATTTAATATCTGCAAACTTAATATCTGACACATTTGAAGTTACAGTTAGTGATTTTGCGACACAGTTTAAATTTATTGGCAAAAATGGAGTAGAGCTACTAACCTTGAAAAATAGTAAATCGGCTACTTACATTATTGCAGATGATGATCCATATGTTAGAACAGAAATAACTTTCCCTGATGCATCAATAATATATCTGAATCCTATAATTCGATATCAAGGTGATGAACCAGTTACTCTTAAAACAGCCGAAGTTGACACATCGGCAACCATGCGATTGAGGATACTATATTTTGTTATTGCACTTATAATCGCTTATTTATTTAGTAAAAACCGTTTGCGTAGAAAGAGTAAATAAAACTATGAATAATAGTCAAAAATATAGTAGGTATGTAATTTATCTCATCCTTATTTCTACATTAATAAGGGGGCTTATCGCAGGGTTTCTTGAGCTGGGTAATGATGAAGTTTATTACAGGTTGTATGCACTTTACCCCGATTGGTCGCATTTTGATCACCCACTTATGGTGGGATTAGTAATGCAACTTACCACATTAAATTTATTATTTCAAAGTGAGTTTTTTCTGAGATTGGGATCTGTTATTTTTGGTGCTATCAACCTTTGGATTATCTTCAAGATTGGTATTCAAATCAAAGATTACAGAACTGGATATTATGCATCATTATTATATGCGGGTTCGGTTTACTCATCCATAATAACTGGTGTTTTTATTCTTCCGGATACACCGCAAAGTTTATTTTGGCTTTGGGCAGTGTACTTAATTATCAAAACAGTTCACACATGCCCACAAGCCCCAATGTCGGGTATAAATATGGTCAAAATTGGAGTTATTATCGGACTAGGTATCCTGTCGAAATACACAACCGTGTTTTTATGGTTTGGCATTGGTTTGTATATATTAGCCTATAATCGACATTGGTTAAAAAGCAGATGGTTGTACTATGCCATGACTGCCACGGCCATAATTATATTACCAATATTAATATGGAATTTTCAAAATGATTTTATAAGTATTACTTTCCATTCCGAAAGAGTTGAAATGAGCGGATATTCCATTAATTTCAACTATTTATTAACTGAACTTTTGGGTGAGTTACTCTACAACAACCCCATCAACTTTGTCATCATCATAATTGCAATAATTGCATCTATGAGAGGTAAACTAGATATGGATAAAAAATACTCTAGAATAATACTTCTAATGGGCCTACCAATTATAGTTACTTTTTTAATATTTTCCTTATTCAGAAGCACACTTCCACACTGGACAGCTCCGGGATATACTACATTAATTCCTTTGGCGGCAGTTTATTTATCTCAGCGAATTTCAACAAATTACAGTAGGCTCCCTATTGCAATTGTATCATCGCTTGCACTTGTAATAATAATAATTGTTGTAGGTATTGCACAAGTTAATTTTGGGATATTTACAATTGACAAAACTACTGAATACCACCGCATTGGCAAGAATGACCCATCTCTGGATTTGTATGGTTACAGCCAAACAGGAGAAGCTTTTAGGCAGATTGTTAAACGCGATATTGATAGCGAACTCATGTCAGAAACTAGTTTTTATACAGGCTCTAATTGGTTCCCTCTTGCCAACTACGATTATTATGCTGCATCGCCAGCAGGAATGAAAAGTATGGGTATTGGTAAGCTTAGCCGTATCCATAAATATGCCTGGATAAACAAGGATCAAGGTGGTTTTAAACTTGGTTTGGATGCATATTATATTACAGATAGCAGACAATACAATAAACCAGATACTATTTTCTACGAATATTTTGAGGAAATTATTTCAGCAGATACAATCCAAATATATCGAAACGGAAAAGTTGCAAAGCGAGCTTTTGTGTTTAGAATGAAGAACCTAAAAGTTATTCCTAGCGATGTGCTTAAAAAATGAGCCAACCACCTAAAATATCTGTAATACTTCCTTTCTATAATGCTGAGAAAACAATAAATAGAGCTATCCAAAGTATTTATTCACAAAGTTTTACTGATTTCGAATGTACTTTGATTGACAATAACTCAACTGATAATAGCCATACTATTGCAAAACAAATTGTAGATGTTGATGAACGCTTTAAGCTGATAACTGAAAAAAAACAAGGAGTAACATTTGCATCAAATGCAGGTTGGAAAGCAAGTAGAGGACTATACATTTCCCGCATGGATGCAGACGACTGGGCATATCCTGACAAGTTAAAAATGCAAAATGATTTTTTAGATAACAACCCCAATTATGGAGCTGTGGCAACAATGGTTAAACACATAAGCCACTCCGAATATACAGGTGGCATGGCCAGGTTTGTTGAGTGGAGCAATTCAATTACTAGTTACAACGAAATATTAAATAATCAATTTATTGAGTTGCCAATTGTAAATCCAACAGCTATGTGGCGACGCGAAACAGCACTGCAAAATGGTATGTATCTGGATGGTGATTTTCCTGAAGATTACGAAATGTGGCTAAGGTGGTTAAACAATGGAGTTAAGATAAAGAAGTTAAATAAGGTGCTCCTAAACTGGCATGATTCTGATGGCCGGTTATCCCGAACCAATTCAATTTATGATGATAGTTCATTTTACAATATAAAAACCAAGTATTTGGCAAAATGGCTCGAAAAGAATAACCCTTTTCACCCAAAGGTTGCCATATGGGGAGCCAGTAGAATATCGCGTAAACGAGCCGATTTATTAAAATTGCATGGCATTGAAATTTGTTGCTACATTGATACGAAAGAGAATAGACAAATCGATCAT
>JASFZK010000068.1:0-5355 GCA_045267845.1 Bacteroidota bacterium
TGTGGACTTTTGAAGGTGGTGAGCCTTCCACAGCATATGTTGAAGATCCGGCTGGAATTGTTTATTCAGAAGCAGGTGATTTTGATGTGACTTTAACCGTTAGCAATATGGACGGTGATTCAGATACAAAAGTGAAGGAGGATTTTATTCATGCAAGTGAATCTCATAATATGACTAACGGAAGTATAACTACCTGTAATTCATTATTCCTTGATTCTGGTGGTGAAACTAACACCTATTCCAATTACGAAGATTTGGTGATGACATTCTACCCCGAAACACCTAACTCTTCAATAAAATTTGAATTTATTCAATTTAATGTTGAGAACCATTTTGATTGCGGATATGATTACATGGAAATTTTTGATGGAGTGGATGTAAATGCGCCAATAATAGGCAAATGGTGTGGAACTAATAGTCCGGGGTCGGTAATTGCAAATAATGATGAAGGTGCACTAACTGTCTATTTTCATTCGGATGAAGAGGTTGTATTATCAGGCTGGAAGGCAATTGTTACATGTGATTCAAATGTTGGCATAAATCAAAATGAAATATCCAGTATAATGGTATTTCCTAATCCTGCTAGCAATCAGGTACAAATTATTACTGATGATGTTATTTCAAATATTATACTTTCCGATATGAGTGGTAGAATTATTTATAAACATAAATCTGCCAACGGTAATCACAACATAATTACAGCTAATTATGAGCGTGGTATATATTTACTATCATTTAATTATAATGGCCATTTGATTACAAGAAAGGTTGTGTTAAAATAGCTAAATGAATAGTAGATTTTGGTAATCGTTGTATACTAATTTAAATTAATAATCTACCAAGAGATAAATATTTCGTTTCTTAATGCTACCCTAAAGGCAACGAAAACAATAATTGTGGTTAGTACTATTATTGGTGAAATGTTTATGAACCTATCTTCCTCATCAAAATACAATGTTTCCATTTTACTCACTCTGCCAATTATAAATAGTATTATCATAGCGAGACTTATCCACGAATATGCTTCCTGAAACTGTATCTCTGGCATAAAAAAGCCAAGGTAAATTAATGTACCAAGTATAAAAGGAACTATTATTTGAGCCGTAATGAAAAATGGAAAGTTGTTTTTATCAAGCTTGTTAAAATATGAATTTGCTGAGATTGCAGCTGGTTTCGACATGATATAAGCAGTTCCTAACAATCCCATAAATCCAATTAATGCAACAATCATTTTTGATGTATCTGTCATATACATCCAATTAAATACATGCCCAATACCTTTTTTAAATACATTTCCAATTAGTAAGCCACCAAAAACGAAGTTAAATGAATGTAAAGTGAGCCACAAGAAAAATGTTTTTAGGCGTGCAGGTTCTTCAACAAGAGACCAAAATGCAATTAATGAAATTAATCCTATTACAAAAATTAGTATTGGGCCTGAGCTATATATCAGGCTCACCGAATCGTGAGTCCATTCGTGGGGTTCAATATAAAAATACATCGAATCCCACTTAAACCCAATATTAAAGCGGTAGCTGCTTGCTATTGCTATCTTAATAAAATGGTTAACATAAAAAATAACTAAAAATGCCAATACATATGAAGCTGTGGAATTGGTTGCTATTATCCAAAAATTAGTTTTACTAAGTTTAAAATCAGACTTCATTTACAATGAATTAGTATTCTTTACTTTGTCTCTTTAAATTCTTCAGCATATTCCTTATTCTCAAGCTTGCGTTTAACATCAGCAAATGCATTTACAGTGTATTCAACATCCTCAAGAGTATGAACAGCAGTTGGAATAAGTCTTAGTATAATAACCCCTTTAGGTACAACAGGATATCCAACTATTGAGCAGAAAATATCATAATTCTCACGCAAATCATATGCAATTTGAGTAGCTTCAGGTACACTTCCACTAAGTACAACAGGAGTTACAGGTGATGCTGTAGCACCAATATTTAATCCATTCTTTTTTAATCCATCTTGAAGTGCATTTACAATTGTCCAAAGTTTATCTTTAAGCTCTGGTTTTGCTTTAAGTAGCTCAAGTCGTTTTAATGCTCCAATAACCATTGGCATTGGCAATGCCTTTGCATATATTTGTGAGCGCATATTGAATTTAAGATATTGAATAACTTCTTTTTTTGCAGCAATAAAACCTCCAATACCTGCCATCGATTTTGCAAAAGTGCCAAAATATAGATCCACATCATCTTGTAAACCAAAATGTTCATCAGTTCCAGCTCCGGTTGGTCCCATTGTGCCAAATCCATGAGCATCATCTATAAATAACCTGAAGTCATATTTCTTTTTAAGGGCAACAATTTTTTCAAGATTACCAAGATCACCCGACATGCCATAAACACCTTCGGTTATAACTAGTATTCCGCCACCTGTTTTATCAGTAATTTTTTTTGCCCTTCCAAGTTGCTTCTCAAAGCTTTCAATATTGTTATGGGGATATACAAAGCGTTTACCAATATGAAGACGCATTCCGTCAAGTATACAAGCATGAGCTTCAGAATCATAAACAATTACATCTTTACGATCAACCATTGAATCAATAATAGAAACCATACCTTGGTAACCGTAATTAAGCAGAAATGCAGACTCTCTGTTTACAAATGCAGCAAGCTCCCGCTCAAGTTGTTCGTGCTGGTCTGTTTGTCCTGACATCATGCGAGCACCCATTGGGTAAGCCATACCATATTCAGCAGCGGCATCAGCATCAGCTTTTCTCACCTCGGGGTGATTTGCTAAACCAAGGTAGTTATTTAAACTCCAGATTAATCGTTTCTTACCTTGAAACAACATGTAATTTGAAATTTCACCTTCAAGTTTTGGAAACATAAAATATCCATCACCTTTGTCGGCATACATACCAATTGGTCCCATTTTTGCTGTACACTTATCAAAAACATCCATAATACTTATTTTAAAAATTTATGCAAAAGTATGCAATTACTTTAATTTAATAACAAAGATCTGAAAAAGATATTAGCATCACCAATCACATAAAAAAGCAACATCTGCGGATTGAATAAAATGCTGTTTACAACCATGTAATCAGTATGATATGTCACTCATGCTGCTACGGAATAATAGCGTAATAATATGCTTACTAACTAGTGCCTCTAAGAAAACTCCATGTTTTTCAAATGGCTTGATGAAGGCGTCAAGAACAAGGCTTGCATAGTATTTAGAATCCAGGAGTCCAACAGTATCGTCTGGATGACTGGTTCTAAATGCAAGCCCGCCTGCGGAACGGGCAGGTGTAACAGAGTTATTGACGTTTTCTTAATGCCACCTAACTATTTTGTGGCACTATACAAGGTAGCAATTCCCATAGTAAGTCGGTTTTGATTTGCACTAGTAAAGCCAGCTTTTTCAAGTTCAGCTAAAAATGATTTATCCTCGGCAAAACCTTGTACCGAATCAGGTAAATATTTATAGGCTTCATCACTTTTCGAAACAGCCTTTCCCATTGTTGGAAGTATATATCTCGAATAAAACCCATAAGCTTGTTTAAACGGAAAAGCCTTTGGTTTCGAAAACTCAAGTACAGCAACAATTCCACCGGGTTTAAGTACTCGGTGCATTTCTTTAAGGCCTTTGTTTAAGTTTTCAAAATTACGAACACCAAAAGCAACGGTAATTGCATCAAAACTATCATCATCGAATTTAATATTTTCGGCATCACCCTCAAGTAGTTCAATTTTGTTTTCCAGCCCTTTACGCTTTATTTTCTCAGTGCCAACGTCAAGCATCTCAACGGCAATATCAATACCCACAACGCTATCAGGTTTAAGGTTTAATAATTCAATTGCCAAATCGCCGGTACCCGTTGCAACATCAAGTATTTTCTTAGGGCTACTAGGTGCCAGTAATCTTCGCACCTTTTTTCTCCACAATATATCAATTCCGCCAGACAAAAAATGATTTAAAAAATCATATTTTGGTGCAATATCATTAAACATTGCCCTTACTTTTTCTTTATCAGCTTTGTGAGTATGTGTTGAAGTTGTATTTTTTTCTGTTGTCATAATAATTGATTGTGGTAATTGAATCACGATCTTCCTAGCACTCGGCTTACTTCGTTTCTAAACTTATCTTTGTTAACCGAAACAACACCAACTTCTTCGCAAACAATACCTCCTGCCAAATTTGCAATTGCCGCCATTACTAATGGGTCAATATTTTGTGCAACACACAAAGCTGCAACACTTATTACAGTATCACCAGCTCCCGAAACATCAGCAATATTACGAATATGTGCAGGAATTAATCTCGATTCGTAACCCCCTTTTATTTTCCAGCTAACGTAAACGCCTTTTTCCGAAAGCGTATTCAGCACAATATCAGCATTTAGTTTATCTTGTAATTTCGAAACCGCCATCTCTATATTTACGTCATCATCGTCATTAAAATCAATGTTAAGCCCCTCCTTAATTTCTTTTAGGTTAGGCTTAAACATGGTTACATTATTGTAACTTAAAAAGTTATCCTTCTTAGGATCAACCACAACCGGTATGCTATTGTTGTTAGCATTTTTCACAACTTCTTCAATAAGTTTTTGCGAAATAACACCTTTATCATAATCCTGAAAAATGATAACATCTATCTTAGTTTTCTCAATTATGCCTTCAATTTTATCCAACAACAGTTTATTCTGTTTCTCGGTCAATAACGAAGTTGTTTCTTCATCAACACGCAGCAACTGCACATTATTTCCAATAACTCTAAACTTTGTGGTGGTAATTCTATCGCTACTTCTTACAATTCCATCAATGGGTAGCTCTTCATTATTAAGCAACTTAATAAAATCGTCACCGCGCTGGTCATCGCCAATAACTGAGCACAGTATTGGAGTGGCGCCCAGTGCTTTAAGGTTTAAACCAACATTTGCTGCACCGCCCAGTCTATTTTCACGTTTTTTCACTTCAACTATTGGCACAGGAGCCTCGGGCGAAATGCGATTTACGCTACCCCATATGTACGAATCAACCATTACATCACCTATAACCAGTGCGTTAAGGTCATTAAAATTCGAAAATAATTGAGTTATAGAATCTGTTGTTATCATATTTTAATAGAATTTCAGAATTGCAAAAATACTGTTTTGTTAAAAACAAGCATTTAAATGTTATTATATTTTTTTATGGCAGTTAACTGGCTTTACACTTGTAGTTATTTCAAACCATATGTTATTTTGTAAGGCAACCTGTTGGCTCCGTTCCTCCGCCTACATTTGCCAACAAAATATACATTGGTTTTTCAATAAGCTACCGTTGCAATCCCTCTGCTGCTGACGCAACCCAAAACCCACCCGTCCCACTGTCATCTCGAAGTAAG
>JASFZK010000069.1:0-56187 GCA_045267845.1 Bacteroidota bacterium
AAAATGTGTAGATTTGTATAACAAGAGCCGTATGATGCGAGAGTATCACGTACGGTTCTGTGAGAGGCTTAGGGTGAAAATCCCTTTGCCTACTCGACGATTAAACGTTTATAATAGGTTAATAAATAGCTTTTATTCAGTTAGTTTGAAATCGGATAAAAATAAATTTGCTTACCCACATATAAGGCAATTATTATTTGATAATGATAGCACTTTATGGGTTGAAACAGTGGATGGTTACTTAATTAATTTTGATGTAAATAATAATGTAACTAACCGGTTTTATAAACATCCCACGGTAAATCAGTTATATTATTTGTATCATTCACTTTACAGGGATAAACAAGGCATACTTTGGATTGGTACACGAAATCAACCTCCCATGTACCTTGATGAATTAAATGATAAAGTAGTTGTAATTGATGCTGATATGAATGATTTCTCGAAAAAGAGATCTAATGATATGGCTTGCTATTATGAAGACAATTTTGGAAATTTTTGGATAACTGCGCTGGATGGAATTTATTTGTTTGATAAGAAAACTGAAATCTTTACAAAGTTTTTGTCAACAACCACTTACGATGTTAAAGAGGATTCGGATGGTAGTATTTGGTTTGCAACCGGAAGTGGTGTATTAAAATTTGATTTTAGAAATAATATTATTACACAGATGGAAAATGAAAAGGATAATCCCAATTCAATAAGTAGTAATAGTGTTTATAAAATTATGGAAGATAAAATGGGTAACCTTTGGTTTGCCACAAACGAAGGAGTTAATATTTATAGTGCTCCTGCTTATGCTTTTAGGCATTACACTCATATTCCAGGGATTTCAAATAGCCCCGAAGGATTTGTTGTTAATGCGGTTGCTGAGGATGAAAATAGTAATTTGTGGATTGGCTATGAAGACGATGGATTAGATTTTTTTAATAGGCAAACAGCAGAGTTTACTCATTTTTTACATGACTTGAAAAAGCCTAATACTTTGGCTAGTAACAAGGTGTCGGCATTAAAGCTAGATAAAAATAATCGTTTATGGATTGGGCTTTGGAGGGGCGTAGGTTTTAATATGCTAAATACTAAGACATTAAAATTTTCTTTGTTTACTTATAATAGCAGGTCGTTGGAGCAAGACTGGTATAGCGATTTTGTTGAAGATGATAAGGGTAATTTTTATGTTGGCTTTTGGGGCGCAAATGGGTTAACTGGTTTTGACCGAAAATCTAAAAAGTTTTTGGATTCCTATAAGACAAAGTTTGAAAGAGTTAATTGCTCAAGGTTAATTACAAAATTATTGCTCGATTCGAAGAGTTCCATTTGGTTTGGTACAACGGATTGTGGTTTGCACAGGTATTTTCCTGATGGTGATTCGGCGTGGAGTTATTTTAGTGATGATACTCTAGTACATGGACTTCATTCGAATAATATAGTTGATATTACTGAAGATAAATTTGGCAATATTTGGTTAATAAATGACCTTCTTCAAAAATATAATCCTGAGAATGACACATTTGTTTCGTACGGTTATACAAATGGGCTAACCACAAATGAGCTTGCCTCAGTATTAGCTGATGATGAGGGAATGATATGGGTAGGCACCGTAAATAAGGGATTGTTTAAGTTTATACCCCAAAAGCAAATTTTTACACAATATAGTAAGCATGATGGGCTTGAGAGTAACTCGTTTACAAAGGCTAGAATGAAGCTTAAAAGTGGCGAATTATTTTTTGGTTGTACAAATGGCTTTAATTTATTTAACCCCACCGAAATTGTAGAAAATAATTCTATTCCAACTCCGTATTTTGGAAGGTTATATGTTTTTGACCATATAGTTAGCCATGATCTTGATGAACAAGAAATGATTATGCTTGAGCCTGAAGAAAATGTTTTTACGATTGAACTATTGATCTCGGATATGGTAAATCCTGAAAGGTATTCATATCAGTGTAAACTTGATGGGTACGATGAGGATTGGGTTGAAATTGATAATACGCAACGTATTGTACGTTACGCAGCTGTTCCGCCGGGTTATTATAAGTTAAACTATCGAGTTGGTAATCGTACAGGTACATGGTCGGCCACAAATTCGAGTGTTATTTTTGTTATCAACCGGCCTTATTATTTAACATGGTGGTTTATTTCAACAGTATTGGCTGTATTTTTTATTTTACTCATAGTACTTATCAAAAAGCGTGAATATGATTTGAAGCAGAAACACCGAAATATTGAGTTGCAGCAACGATTGTTTAGAGTGCAGATGAACCCACATTTTATGTTTAATTCACTTTTGGCCATTCAAAATTATATTTATGCCCACGATAAGAAGGAGGCAAGCAATTACCTTTCTGATTTTGCACAATTATTCAGGTTGATACTTAACAATAGTAGATCGGAATTTATACTTCTCGAAAAAGAGATTGAAACTTTAAAATTATACCTAAACTTACAATCTTTACGCTACCCCGATAAGTTCACATACAAGATTCATATTGATCCAGAAATTGATTCAGACTTTATTATGATTCCGCCAATGTTAGCGCAACCAATGATTGAGAATGCACTTGAGCACGGGTTATTTTATAAAGATGGCAAAGGGCATATTGATATTAGGTTTATATATAAGGGTAGCAATCTGGTGTTAGAAGTAGAGGACAATGGAATTGGATTAACCATCGCAAAAGAGAAAAGTGTTTTTAAATCTAAATATAGTTCATCGGCAATTGACATTACTCGTGAGCGAATTAAGATACTCGGTAAAAGACATGGTTTTTTTGCTATTTTTGAAATAAAAGAACTACTAGATATAAACGAAAATGTTAAAGGAACCATGGTAATGTTTACTTTACCATACAAAATACCGGATTTGGATATTGAAAATATGTAATACTGAAACTTTAAAAATCGATATATGCTGCGTACAATAGTTATTGATGATGAACCAAATGCAAGGCAGGTTGTTAAAAATATAGTTGAGTTGTATTGTAAGATGGCCACAGTAATTGGTGAAGCTGAGAATATTTCGAAAGGAGTGAAAATAATCAATGAACTTAAACCTGATTTGGTACTCCTTGACATTAAAATGCCCGATGGAACTGGTTTCGATTTGCTTAAAAAAGTTGATGCCGTCGATTTTCATTTTATTTTTATTACTGCTTTTGAACAGTATGCCATAAGGGCAATCAAGCAAAGTGCATTAGATTATATTGTAAAGCCCATCCATACTAATGAGCTTATTGCTGCAATTGAAAGAGCTAGTTTAGTGTCTTCCAAAATCACAGATCAATTGTCGAAACTCGATACTCTATCTCATAATCAAAATACCGAATCAGGGGATAGGCGTCTCGTTCTAAATACACAAGATTCGATTTATGTTGTTCAGGTTAGTGATATTATTTCGTGTAAAGCAGATAAAAATTATACTGAGGTTAATATTATAAATAAAAAGCAACTTGTAATTTCTAAAACTCTTAAAGATTTTGAGGAAATGTTAGCAGGTTGTGGTTTTTTTAGAACACATCAATCCTATCTAATCAATTTGAAATATATTAACCAATATGAGAAAGGTTTGGGAGGAACCATAATAATGAGTGATTCTTCCCGAATACCGGTTTCATCCAGAAAAAAAGACGCCTTTTTACAGCTCATGTCAAAATTATAGTCATTACGAATATTCATTTTCTTCAAGCGAATACTTTAAAACTTCAAGCACTTATTCATTTAAGTTGTTAAATTACTATTCCTAATTTATTTTTACTGCTATTATTGTTAACCAGTTTGCTGACAGGCGAACACAAAACTTAAAATTATGAATAGTAAAAGCTTATTTAAATTTCTAGGAGTTATACTGCTAAGTATGGTAGTAGTTTTTGGGTCATGTAAAAAGGATGATGACGATCCGGAGCCAGAACCAGTAGCGTATGTGCCTAGTTTTTCAGCCACCTCAATAGGACAGGGAACTGATATCATATTTGGTGTTACATGTGTAACTGACGATTTTACTTATACCAAGCTTGTTGTTACCGCACCTACAAGTGAGCAAATGACATATGCTGGTACAGGAGCTATTGTACTAAGAGGAGAAGTTGTTACAGTTCCAGATGTTTTTAATCGTCTATCAGGAACCTGGACATTTACTACTACAGGTACAATAAGTGGCGGAACTAATGCTGGTGTGGGATTTGTAGCCTCAACAACGGTTAATGTTTCAGCAAAATAGATAGATTGCGAAGAAAGGTCGTTGATAACTATGGCTTTTCTTCATAATTTTTTGTGTGCCTAATGTATAATTGGGTAATAGCTTCCTCATCGATCGGTGAGGAAGTTTTTTTGATAGTATAAAATCAAAACCCCGAACATACAATGGAAAATCAATTCGATTCTCTACTTTATACTCAGAGTTTGGAAACTATCTAGTGGCTATAAGAAAATGCCAATCTCTTCACTGGACTTGACTTTTTTTATACGCCACTATTGCAGAAAATATATAGTTTTCTTAGATACATTATCTAAATTCAAACGAATAATTATACTTGCTCACCAATAAATCTTTCAGATTCTATGGCAGCCATACAGCCTGTTCCAGCAGCTGTTATAGCTTGTCGGTAATGTTTATCCTGAACATCGCCAGCTGCAAAAATACCAGGTACATTTGTTGCAGTTGAGTCAGGTTTTGTTATTAAATAACCTGTGTCATCCATATCTAGCATATCTTTAAACAGTTCAGTATTGGGTGAATGTCCAATGGCCACAAAAAATCCATCAATATCAATTTTTCTCTCTTCTTTGGTTTTGTTATTGTATAGAATTGCACTATTTAACGCTTTTGTAAAACCTTGTTCAGTTCCAACAACTTCTTTTACCTCAGTATCCCAAAGTATTTCAATATTCGGTGTATTCATAACTCGTTTTACCATTGCTTTTGAGGCTCTAAGTTCATCGCGTCGATGAATTAGGTAAACTTTATTTACGATATTCGCCAGATATGTGGCTTCTTCGGCTGCTGTATCACCACCACCAACAACTGCAACATCTTTACCTTTATAGAAAAACCCATCGCAAGTTGCACATGCCGAAACACCACCACCCTTAAATTTTTCTTCAGATTCTAAACCAATATATTTGGCAGTAGCTCCTGTGGCAATAATAATTGTATCTGCAAGTAATTCTGTTCCATCATCAATGCTCACTTTAAAAGGACGTTGCGAAGAGTCAACATTATTTACCACACCCCATCTACATTCAGTTCCAAATCTTTCGGCCTGTTTTTTAAGGTCTTCCATCATTTTAACACCATCAGTTCCTTCAGGATAGCCCGGAAAGTTGTCAACTTCAGTTGTTGTAGTAAGTTGTCCGCCAGGTTGCATACCTTCGTACATTATTGGTTTAAGGTCGGCACGAGCTGCATAAATTGCTGCAGTATATCCGGCAGGTCCTGATCCGATGATTAGACATTTAGTTTCTTCCATTATTATTTAGTTTTTAATTATTTTTCTGATTGGCTTTATGACAATAAAAATGCCAAGGTACTTATTTTATGTGATTTTGATTTTGCAAGCTAAAAGTTATGCCATATTGTCTTCTTTGAAAAAAAAGAAAATAAAGTGTTTTTACTTATAAAGCCTAATTTATACCAACTAAACATCAAAATGCGCTGTTAAATCAGTCATTGTTTATGACATCCTGCAAGAAAACTTCAGATTCATCATGAATACTCTTGGCTTCCATGAGAAGTGCTTCCATACCTTCGATCTGACCACTCTTTAGTTTATTTTCAATTTCAATCAATAACTCTTTTAATGCGCTTATTCCCATATAATCAGCCTGTGGTTTAAGTGAGTGAGCATTTACTGCCAGCTCTTGCCATGATTTATTATCAATATTCATGCGCATCCTCTCAAATGTCTCCGGAGCCATATTAAGATACATAGAAATATACCTTTTCATTTTTGTGGTATTCCCTTTTGTGAATTTTTCCAGGAATGATAAATCAACCATTTTATACGTTTGCCTTAATTAGTTCATATATTTCATTAAATGCATCCTTCCCTTTTATTACATAGTGTACTGCGCCATACATAATTGTTTGTGTTGCTATGGCATAACTTTTCTGGCTCGATAGCATAATAACGGGTAATGCTTTGTTATGCTTTTTAATTTCCTTTAGTATGTCAATTCCATTCAAGGCGTCTTTTTCCCTCGAGTTTAAATGATAATCGAGCACAACGGCATCCGGATTTTCATATAAGTTTTTCAAACAATCTTCTCCCGTTGGAAAGGATTTAATATTCAACCCTGGATTTTGATCCTTCAGATAGTCAGTTAGCATTTCAGACAATAAAGGTTCGTCATCTACAATAAATATTTTCGTTTTTTCTTTTATCATGGTCTTAGGTTTATGTTTGCTGATGAGTTAGTTTGTAAATTTTTTGAATCAGTTCTTCAGTATCAAAAGGTTTTCCGATAAAGCCATTCATACCTACCTTATAGCAAAGTTCTACTTCCTCTTTCAATACGTTAGCAGTCATCGCTATTATTGGAATTTTTGATTTTTCATCACTTAAATCCCTAATGGCTTTTGTTGCCTCATAACCATTCATTACAGGCATCTGCACATCCATTAGTACAACATCAAAGTCATTATGGCTTATTTGCTCAACTGCAATGGCACCATTTTCTGCAACTACAACCACTGCTTCTTCAATAGCATCTTCTAGTTCTTCCTGTGCAACTACAGCATTAAAAGCATTATCTTCTGCTAATAATATCCTGATTCCTTTTAATTGTTCGCTAATGTTTTGGATATTTGATGTTGTTGAGCCGACTTTAATATTTTCTTTCTCTTTACATATCGTATAGGGAAGGGTAAAATGAAACTGACTGCCCACTCCTTTTTTACTATCTACCCAAATTTTTCCGTTTTGGAGTTCAATCAATTTTTTGGAAATACTTAAACCTAAACCTGTACCACCAAATTTACGGCTGGTATCAGAATAAGCTTGTTCAAAAGAGTTGAAAACCTGTTCAAGTTTATCCTTTTCAATTCCTATCCCTGTGTCTGATATTGTAAAATGAGCGCTAATATTTGTACCGTCTTGCTGTGTTTCTATTTTAAGTGAAGTTGTAACAATTCCCTTTTCCGTGAACTTAATAGCATTTCCAACCAGATTGATTATCACCTGACGCAAGCGAGTTGGATCACCAATTATGTGAGGAATATTAGCCGGAATATCTGTTTTTAATTCCAGTCCCTTTTCCTCCGCTTTAAACTGCATAATAGTGTGTACATTTTTAATCATCTCTGATATTGAAAAAGGGATGTGTTCTATATCAACTTTACCAATTTCAATTTTTGAAAGATCAAGAATGTCATTGATTATAACAAGTAGAGAATCGGAAGACTCTTTAATGGCATTTAGGTACTTTATTTGATCTGCCTTTGGTTTGCGGCGAATTAAAATATCGCTCATGCCTTTTATAGCATTCATGGGTGTACGAATTTCGTGACTCATATTTGCCAGAAACTGATGTTTAAATTGCTCACTGCTTTCTGCACGATCTTTCTCTTTTTTTAAGCGGGCATTTGCTTTACGTGTGAAGCGCATCCTATTCCAGAGTCCCCCGGCAATAAGCATGATAATTAGCCCTGAAACAATAAATATATTCCTTGTCATATCCTTTTCGCCAAGTTCAGCCCGATGATTCATCTCAATTTTCAGTTTTTCTTCTTCCTGTTTCAAAGAGTCTGCAAACATCTGCCTAGTAAATTCCATTTGCTGGAGGTTCTTGGCTAAAGCCTCATAATTTATACTATCTTCTAACATCAGAATTTTTTCATGAAATTCCAGTGCTTTGGCATATTTCCCTAATGCTTTGTTGCCCTTATAAAGCCATTTGCAGGCATCCATTTGATCATCAAAAGACCCTATTTTAATAGCTATTTCATAGCTTTTCTGACATTCCTCAATACCCAAAATATAGTTTCCCTGAACTATTTGTGCCTGACCAATTCTTTTCAAAATCTCACATTCCGTATCTATATCTCCAATCTCTTTTACCAACGACAAACTCCTTTTGAAATTTTCCAATGCTTTTTCTATTTCACCATCATATTCATGGATACGCCCTAGACCTTGCAAAGCGAAGGAAATACTTCGTTTATTATTCAATTCTTCTGCGACTGCTAAACCTCTTTCATAGAAATCTTTTGCTTTTAACTTGTCACCAAGATCAAAATAAATATCGCCAATTCTATGCATTGTATATGATGCAAGTGATTCATCTCCAATTTTTTCACTTATCTCTAAACTCCTCAAACTATATTCTAAACCTTTTTCTTTGTTACCTTGATTTTCATAAATAGCACTAATTGCATTAAGAGACCAGGCAATACCATGGTCGTATTTTATTTTCTCGCTTAGTTTCAAGCACTTTTGTATAAAAATTATTGCTTGTGTGAATTGACCTTGTTGATAAAAACTATAGGCTATTCCACTCAAACATTGGTATTCCCACTTTTCGTCTTCTATTTCTTTAGCTATTGTTAAACTGCTACGGTAATATTCTTTTGCTATTTCATAATCGCCTACTGTCCAATGCACCTTTCCAATCCAATACAAGGTATGAGCCGTTTTCTTTCTGTTCCCAACTTCTTTGAACAATTCAAGTGAATGCTGGAAGTACTTAATGGCTTCTGAAAATTCCCCCTTGTTTTTACAGGCACTACCCAGCTTATCCAGTGCAAAGGCACTATTTTCTTTTAAGCCTTTTTCATTGGCAAATTCAAACTGAATTTGGGCATAGTGAAATGCGCTATCATTACTTGTTACTATGTAACCATGCAAGATAAAATCGTCCAGTGCTTTTAAACGGATAGTGTCTTCTTGTGATTCGTTTTTCCATATACTCCATAGCGAGTCAAGGTTAACTTGAGCATATATATTTATGCTTAGTAAAACGAATACGAATAGAAAGAATTTATTTATCAATTTGTTGAACATGTTATTAATTTTAGTTTTAAGCTTTTTGAAGTTTTAAATTAACTTTTCCACCCTCTCTAATTATTATTTCAACAATTTCTTCAATGTCTTTTTTTGTTGTCCTGAAATTTACGACACAAGCCCTTAAGCAGTACTTTTCATTTATAATGGCATTTGAAAGAAAAACTTCACCACCAATTTGGAGTTCATTCAATAATGCCTCATTAAGTTCATTCAGATAGTCATCTTTATTTTCGGTATTTTGGCAATTAGTGGGAATGTATCTAAATGTGCTAATACTCAAATTTTGGGTTACAGCCTCTAATTCCTGATGATTTTCAGCAAGACGAAATAATAATTTGGATAACTCGATATCTTCACCAATTAATTTCTCATAGCCTCTCCTGCCTACTTGTTGCAATGTTAACCAAACTTTTAAAGCTCTGAAACCACGAGAGTTTTGAAGTCCATATTCGTAATAATTTTGAGCTATTTCCCCATCCTCACTGCTAAAATTGTAATATTCAGGATGCGAACTAAACGTATCAATTAAATGCTGTGGATTTTTCACTAGTGTGCATCCTGCCTCAAGCGGGCTATATAGCCATTTATGTGGATCAAGTGCAATGGAATCAGCTTCTTCAAGTCCTTCAAACAAACTTTTTAGTGAAGGGATAACCGCTGCAGGTACGCCATAGGCACCGTCTATGTGAAACCATAAATCATATTTCTTACAAATATAAGATATAACCTTTAGGTTATCAACTACACCAGTACTAACATCTCCTGCTGTTCCAATTACCATTATAGGTTTACAACCATTGATAATATCTTCCTTAATTGTTTCTTCTAAAATTTTATTGTCTATTTTATTTGAAGGAGTTGTTTTTATCCATCTAATGGATTTAGTCCCCAATCCAAATAAAATGGCGGCATTCTCAACCCAGGTGTGGGTTGTTTTAGAGCAATAAATAGTCAGTTTATCAGTATTTGATATTCCATCTTCTTTTATTGCCATAGGAGCTTTTGCAGTTCTAGCAGCTAAAAATGCAGTGAAGTTTGCCATATTTCCACCACTTACTAGTATGCCTCCATAATTTGGCGATACACCAATAAATTCAGCCAGCCACTTAACTGTTTGTCTCTCAATTTCGGTTGCCATTGGGCTTAATATATGTGCTCCAACATTAGGATTGACTGCTGCTGCCAGCAAATCAGCTAAGGCGCCAAGAGGAGCAGCTGAAGACGTTATGTACCCTAAAAATTTAGGATGACCATTTAATAGAGAATGCTTAAACATTAAATCTGAAGTTTCTGAAAGTAGTATTTCAGCTGATTTACCGTTTTCAGGTAGTGAAACATCTCCAAGTAATACTTGTAATTTTGATGGTGACTCACCTCTGGTAACAGGTTTCTTATCAATTGTATCAATAAATTCAGCAATTTTATCAATTAATTGATAGCCAAATTTTTTAAAATCTTCTTTACCAATTTCAATTGGGGTTTCCCGATTATCTTTCATATTATTATTATTCTTAGATTTTGTCACGATAATTGGAATGTATTGTTTTAATGCTTGTTAAATAATGTTATAGTATTCTATTTTATGTGATACGACTATTTCAAATATTTATTCAGAAAATCGATTTGTGCTTTGCTGGATTTGTCAAATAGTGCACTTGGGTAATGCAATAATCCGAAATGCCCACCGTCAATATCAACCCATTCTTTTGGCTGCTTAATCATATTAAATATTTCATATGTAACTTCCGGATTTGCACCATCCATTTCGTCATTAGTGGCAACAATCATAAGTACCGGTGCCTTTAAATGAGGGGCACATTGGCCGGTATGATAAAGCTCTGGTGTCTGAATATCAGAATAAGAAACCACATTATTCCAATTTGTACCGTAGCGCCCACCATATTCAATAAACCAACGGTATGCAGTTATTTCTACAAGAACCGAAGGTGTCCCGAATTGGTCAGATGAAACAATGGGCATTTGCTCAATAACTGTATTTGACATCCCCATAATATCATCACTCATCACAGCCTTTTTTGCGAAGGTATATAAACTATCATCCTTATCTTTTGTAGGAGAAGTAGATCCGAAACCAGGAATCATAGTAACAATAGCTTTTACCCTATCATCAATCGTTCCCACTAGAAATGCCTCTTGTGCACTCATACTGGCACCCCAAACTGCTATTTTATTAGCATCAATTTCAGTTTGGGTTACTGCAAAATCTATACAATCAATATAACCTCTGGACTGGACCCAAAAATTCACATCCCGACGTGGTTCCCCATCACTTATACCTAAATTCCGGTGATCATACAATAAAACAGCATAGCCTGCTTCTCTATATTCCCCAGCATATTTATCGGCTGTCATCCCGTTTATTGTGGTTGTAAATCCATGTGCCATTATAACAACAGGACTTTTTTCTAATTTGTTCTCTGGCAAATACAGCCTTCCTCTAAGTATGGCATCTTGTGATTGAAACTCAATATCTCTATATATTTTAACTCCGGTTGTGCCAGATTCAGGGTTCTTCTTTGGAACTTGATTGCCACCATACGCCAATAAATTCCCAATAAAAAGGACTAGCAGTAGTGTTTTTATTAGTTTTCTTGTTGCTTTCATTTCGATTAGTGTTTTATTATTTATCCTAAAGTGTTTCATCGTAGTTATTTTATTTCTTGAAAATATATTTTAGTCCTGCAGCAAAAGAAATTGGATATGTGTTTTCGTAGTCATTATTCGTGTATTCTATCGATTTAAATTGCAACCATGGGTATTGGGCTTTGTTAAGCAAATTAATTAGTTTGGTGCATTTTGCACGATTATTACTTGTTGAAAAAGAAAAATGGAGTTTTTTGTTCAATCTATTTTTTGGGAAATCATTATTTTCAATCATGTTTACAACGGTGTCTGTGAAACTAGGAGATGGATCTGTAACAATAAAATTATCAAATATAGAGATTTCTGAGTCTTCAAGAAATAGAGCCATCAATACGATGCCTGCTTCACTACCTCTTCCAATAAATGTTCTGGAAGTATTGCTGGTGTAGTTACTGTCAACATAGGAAGTCATATTTTTAAATATTTCATAGTATTCTTGAAATGCTTCGGGTTTGGCATCAATATTTAGATGCTCTTCTAAAGTAACAGCCAATGCATCAAAACCTTCAATCTTATCTACACCAGTAACTACTTTTTCCAATTCATCTTTAGCAATTTCAAAATGCTGTTCTGTGAAGTCAATTAAATAGATTGCATGTAGATTTTTATTTGTTTCATATGAACCGGGCAAATATATTTTTCCTTTTATAGCCGTTCCATTTGATAAGAATGTAAAAGTTTCTATCCTTGAAGATATTGTATTTACAACAGTATCTTCCTGACTGAACATTACGGCTGGCAGAATCAACAAAGCCATAACGAGCAATACAACTGAGTTCTTTTTCACTGAATAAACGATTGTAAATCGATATAATATTGAGCTAAGTAAACTCATTTAAATGAATCGTACTTTTTAGGAAGTTGGTATGTGTATGATTCAATTTGTTTAAGAATAGATTGCACTTTCCATTTTCCATTTGTTTTTACCAATTGAATACTATTCATACCTCTTGCAGTTATTGAATCATTTGAATTCGTATGATAAATATGATAACTTATTCGATGTGCGACATTTCCAAACTGGGTTGTTTCCGATCCTATCTCTCTTTCATCAAAAGAGTATAGATATCCAGCTTTAAACGCATCTTCAAACTCTTTAACACCATCTGATAGGAGAGAAACAATTATACTATCTTCCGTGTATTCTTGAAACACTGCAGTTGATGTATAATAGTCCTTATATTTTGAAAAATCCGGAGTATCCCCTTTCTTAACATACCAAACTTTATATGCTTCTGTAATTACTTTATTAATATCTAATTCTGCTGGCAAAATTTTAGATCTTAGATTGGATTCTTCATCAGATTCTATTCCTGGATTTTTGTTTTCCATAGTTTCATTACTCTGTGAAAAACTAGTAATACTAAAACAAATCAATGCTATAAACGCGAATGATTTATAAATTTTCTTTTTTAAATTCATGATACATTACTCATTGTTAATTTTCAAATGATATTAAAATAATAAAGATTATACGTCACTTTTCAAACAAACCGATAGCAAAGAGCACAAGGGAGTTTTATAAAGGTATTCGATTCAGCTTCAATTTCAGTTCTCCAACTAATTTATTGCATGTTTTACAGCTTTTAGCCAACCTTAATAAAACTCTCTCGTGGTTTCAAACCAATCTTGGTTTGAAAAGTTTGCAACACCTTATAAACTTTCTTCTATATTCAAAGGTGAATGATGTTCGTGAACAAGCTTCCAGCCATCATCGGTTTTAACAAACAGTAATGTAATTTGATTATTTACCACAACAAGATTTTCTCCAAATTTTAGTTGAAAATCAGAATGGAATGTTAGATTGGCCACATCACCATAAACTGCAATTTTCAAGTCTTTTGCATCGAATTTCACTACTTTTGTTACAGAACCAAAAAGCTGACGTTCATAAACTTCATTGTCTTCTCCTCCATTTCGTGGTTGTCCATCTTTAAACTCGGTAAACTTTGGTCCATAAGCATGAAAGGAGATGAGTTTATCCATATCTCCGTCTTTAATACTTTGTGCAATTGCACCAAAAGTTTTCATTACCTCCGCCTGTGCTTCAGGAAATTCATCATTTACAAGGTCAATTTTAACCTCTTTAACTTTTTGTTCTTTTACATTACAGCCGGTTAATACAATACCAATAACCATAATCAAAGTAATTGTCAATTTCGTTCTCATAGTTCCTAATTTAATTTGTTAATATTAATTTATTTCAAATCTGCGATTCGGAATCAGATAATTATTCGGCTAATGTAGAGGCTAAATTGAGGCATAACTACTTTCAGTTATCGGGTGGTTACTTTAGTTATCAAACGGTAGTTTATAAAGAGTTTAAAAATATTTTTTATCTTGCTGCAAAATAGAGGTGCTTTTTTCATGCAAAAACATATTTCAAATATCAATCTTAAAGTTTTAAATAAACTTTGCAAAGGCAACGAGACTAGGAAACTTAATTATTTGAAACAGTTTTTGGAAATGATTCCTTTAAGTGTTCAAAAAATCAAATTTGCTATTGATAAAGGAGATAGAAAAACAATTCTAAAAGAACTGCATTATATGTCGCCACAGCTTGTGTTTTTTGGAATTGATGATTATTACGTTGTAATGGAGAATATTAGAAAAGGTGAAAATATTTTATTTAATGAGCTAAAAAAACAAATTGATATTGGTATAGTAAGAATTGAAAATGCAATAATTGAAGTAGAGGAACTTGTTATATATCAATCAAATAACTCCAAAATATGAAAGTTAGGTCATTAATTATAGATGATAATTCTTTTATCATTAATCTGCTGTCGGATCAACTACGGCAAAATCATCCTGAAATAGAATTATTGGGTTATGCTAAAAGTGGCACAGAAGGCTTAAATAAAATTAGAACACTTAAACCGGATTTAATTTTTCTTGATGTAGAAATGGATGACATGACCGGTTTTGATATGCTTACACGGCTTGATGATATTTCTTTTCAAACTATTTTTATAACGTCCCATAGTCATTATGCTATTAAGGCCATTCGTTTTAATGCTTTGGACTATTTGCTAAAGCCTATAAATGAGAGGGATTTAGCCCGGGCCATAAAAAGACATTCTTCAAAATCAATACTACCAGAAAATAAAAACCATGTGCATAAGGCACTAATTAATTTGCAAACAAAAAAGGTTGAGGACCAAACTTTATTTCTGTATACTCAACAAGGATTGTTGCGATTAGCCCTAAAACGAATTACTAAAATAGAGAGTGATAGAAATTATAGTTATATCCACTTATCTAATAATACCAAAGTGTTATCATCTAAAACACTGGGCTATTTTGAAGATATTCTAACTGAAAAGGGGTTTCTTAGATGTCACCGTTCTTTTCTTGTAAACCATTTTCATATCAAAACTATTCGAAACCAAGATAGTTTTTTACTTCAAGATAATTCAACAGTTCCTATTTCCAGAAGAAGGAAGAGTGAAGTTAAAAGTTGGTTTCTATCTTTAAGATAAGCCATAGCAGATTAACCTTATTTTTACTGGAAATACTTTGTCCGTTTTTTGTTGAAAAGAATTATCTTTGCAGAATTATTATTCATTGATTTCATTTTTTCGTAGGATTAAAAAATCAAAATATTTGATATGTAGTCAGGAAATAATAATTTCAACATAAATCGGGGTGTGGCGCAGTTGGTAGCGTACTTGACTGGGGGTCAAGAGGTCGCAAGTTCAAGTCTTGTCACTCCGACATGAGTATTAAGCGGTTACAAAAGTTATTTTGTGCCTGCTTTTTTTATGTACTAATAAATGCACTAACAAATGAGGGTTGTAACACTTATTTATCCTCCTGTATGCGTTTCATGTAGTAATTTTACATAATATCGTTATGGACAATAGCCTTAGTGCCGGGCTTTGAGAGTTGTACTACAACGCATATTATGTAACTCTAAAAAGCACAAGAGCTGCTTATGGATCGGTTTGGCAGGAAGGCTTGCCTTAGTGAATGTTCTCTTTAATGTCCGTATTCAGAATACAAGTAATCTTATTTAGATTTCTTAAGTCTCTTTTCTTCTTTTTTTTCTTTTTGAGTTTTCGCGGGTGCTTTTTTAACGTTCTTCTTTGAGTCTTTACCTTTTGACATAATATTTTGTTTTAAATGTTTATTTTTTGTTTCTTTATTTTTAAATGGATGTCCATTAACTACAACACAAAATTATTTACTTATAAATCTTTATACAAATTAACGACTTTATTATGGTGCGTTTGTAATTTTGAAACACTTTATTTTCAAACTTTGACTAATTTTATCCAATTCTAGTAACTTTATGTTTAACACGATATAACAAATACATTTTTTTTTAGTATTTAATTTCCAAGTCAATCTGTCTTCCTTCTTCAAATGCCATATTATCTAAACTTACTCCAAACGCTACTCCAAAAGGAATTCCAAAAGCAGACATTCCGAGAGCCATCCATCTACTGCGATAAAGGTTTTTGGGTACAAGTTTGAGTTCTTTCTCTATCAATTTCAAGATTTTAGATTGTGATTTTCGAATCTGTTTTTGTAAATCCTTATTTGAACCCGAAAATGAATTAATATCTTCAATATCTTGGTTTACTGACTTCACTATTTCTGATGGCATTTCCCTTTTTTTCAACTCATCAATTAATTTACCGAAATAAACATATTTGTTTGTCAGTTTTTTGTTCTGCTCAATGTTTGGTCTTGTATTAAGTTCTTTAAAGCCCATGTTTTAAATATTATTGATTGAACTGTTTTATATTAAGGGCAACTTAATATATGAAAGCAATACAATGCTTTTTCTCCCAATTCGTAAGTGGAAGGATAATGTCTATGACTTAAATGTTTTTAAATATTTATAACCAAATAATTATTGTTGCTTGGTTTCAATCTTAGTTTTTAGAGTGTAAATATAATAATTATATTGTTGGCTCTTTAACAAAATTTTCTTTTGCGCTTACTTTTCTTCCTCAGTAAACACTTTCTTCTTTAGCAATTCTTATGCCTTCTTTTTGCCGTTGTTTTATCATGTCTCTCTCAAATTTAGCCATTATTGAAAAGAATAGATTTAATCATCATTGAAATCTCATATTGTGAACTATCACTTTTGAAAATTGTTAGATTTGGATTTCTGCTGACAACTTTAATTTCATGTTCTGTGAATTATTGCCAAGTTTTCAATACATCAATAGCGTTTCTCTAGTCTGTCGATTGAGTGGGTTTCAAGATAGGTTAATTTACCTTTATCAATATGTTACTTTATTTGAGAACCCATTGGTCTTTTGGAAAATTATACACCTTCAGAATAGGAGTCAGTGAAAATATAATCAAATCCCTTTAACTATTGTAATTGTCTTTCTAAGTTTTGCTCTTATGTGACTGATATGTTTTAAAAAGTAGTAACAATTATGTTAGCAATTTGCGCAATTAAGGCAAATTTACTCCGGTTGATGCTTTATATATTCTATACCACTGCTCTAACGTCATATCAATATCCATAGCATTCACAGCATATTCTATTCTTTTAATTTTACCTGTTCCAATAATCGGAATAATTGAAGCAGGATGACTCAGCAGCCAGCTATATATAATTGTCTCAATATTATTAATATTCTTTTCGGATGCAATCTCAGTTAAACAATTATATAATCTTAATTCTTTTTCACTTTTAGGATTGAGTAGCTTTCCTCCACCTAATGAAGACCACGCCATTGGTGCTATACTATTAGTAAGAAAATAATCAATATTGCCATTTTCGAAATGCTCCAAACATAGTGGAGAAATTTCTACCTGGTTAGTTACAAGTTTATTATCAATATGTGAGTTTAACATTTCATACTGCTGTGGATTGAAATTTGAGACTCCAAAATTCAGTACCTTACCACTGTCTTTAAGATTGGAAAATGCTTTTGCTACTTCTTCAGGATTAAAGAATGGCGCAGGCCGATGAAGTAGTAATAGGTCGATATAATCTGTTTGAAAATTTTTAAGTGAGTTTTCTACTGATGAAATAATGTGCTTATAGCTATAATTGTAATGATGAACTTCCCGATTTGGGAACTTATCAGAAACAAGATTAATACCACATTTTGTTACTATTTGAATATCTTTTCGAAGATTCTTTTTAAGAGCTAAAGCATCACCAAATATTTTCTCGCAACTGTAATTCCCATAAATATCAGCATGATCAAATGTTGTAACTCCTAACTCAATTGATTGCTGGGTTAATTCCAATAATTCCTTATTTGAAAGTTTCCAATCCATTAGCCTCCAATGTCCATGAACAATACGTGAAAATTCGAGATTGCTTGATAGTGATATTCTGTTCATACTAATAATCTTTTAAATTTTATAAACTTGTGAATAACAGGATGTAGTTTCTCTTTCCAAGTTTGTGTAAATTATGTGGTTTTAATATTGGAATACCATTACTAGTAACGATTTTCTCTATCTTAATATAATAATGACATATAGTTTTAAAAAAAGTAGAAACCAAAATATGACACCTTTCTTTTTTGTTAACCCTTTTTTTGTGCACCAAATATACGAAGTAATAATCCTAAATAATAAGCAATTAGTATATTTCTTCCTTATGTTATAATGTTATGTGCACTACAATTTAAGTTCCTTTTTAGGGATGGGTTTTATTATCAAGTTGTTAATTTTTCAAATATTATCTGAAAAATGTTAAATAATTGTTATTTATAAAGATTCTAAATAGACAAATACTAGATTTGAAAATTCTTTTAATAATTATTCACTAAAATTCAATACTATGAAAAAAATTACTACAATTACTGTGGCTATAATGGCCTTTGTTACTCTTACTTTCGCACAGGAAAAAGAGAACTATGTTATGTTTGAAAACACAAGATTAGTCGTGAAAACAGACAAATTTAAAGATTTTGGTAAAGCAATGGCTCATCATAACAGTACTTATCATGCTGAAGGCCCATACCATGCCAACGTATGGAATGTAGCTGTAGGTGAAAAAGCTGGACAGATAATTTGGTCTATGGGGCCATGTACTTTTGCGCAACATGATGACAGGCCAGATGGTAGCGAACACATGGACGACTGGTTGTATAATGTAATGCCAACAATTAGTGTTATGGACGGCAGTAATATGTGGAAAATGGATGATAAACTTTCCTATAGTCCCGAAGAAGATAGTAAAAGTTCTAAATTATCAATAACAGTTTATGACATAAAAGAATGGCAAGGATACAGATTTAAGGAAATTCTAGATAAAGCTTTACAAGTTTATAGAGAAAAAGAGTATGAATGGTCATTCTCAACATATTGGCCTCAGTTTAGTACAAATGCTGATGAAGATGTTGCCTTGGTATGGGGATTTGATAGTTGGTCGTGGTTTGACAAAGATGCCAATTTTAAAAAGGATTTTGAAGAAATTCATGGTGAAGGATCATGGCAAAAGTTTCTGGAGGAATTAAGAGGTACCGTAAAAAGTTCTAAAGATGAAGTTTGGGTATTAATTCCTGAATTAAGTGGTGGTAAATAAAGAGCTCCAACTTTTAGTCAAGCTTCCTCTATAACAAGGGTATACAGTAATAACCTGGTCGCATTTAGGGAAATAGTTTTCTAACTGTGATCAGGTTAACCATTGTGCCTGTCTGGACTAAATAGAGAATAAACTATACCCAATATTGTGGTTATTAACCTAAAGAATACTAATTAATTATATATAACTCAATTTGAATCCCACATAATCATATCTGTAATTAAACCAATAGAGTAACTTTTGAAAAATATATTTACTTATTAACATTCATTTTTCTACTAAATAATTGTTATCTCTGTAATCAAAGTTAAACTTAGAGCTGTAAAAATATTGCAGTATTATAGGAAGCTGGTAAGTAGTATACTATATTGATGCATTATTTATTTAACCATTCTTTGAAATTCTTAACCCGCTCACGACTCACAATAATATCTTCATCAAAATGGGGGACTACTTCAATCTTCAATCTGCTGTTAAACCATGAATTAATCTTAACAACACTTTCAATATTAATAATTATCTTACGATTAGTATTAAAGAATGAATGAGAATCCATAAGTTTAGAAAGGTCAACAATGGAATAATCAACAATGTGTTTTTGTTTATTAAAAAGGGTAGCAGTTGTTATTCCTTCATCAGATGCCAAATATGCAATATCACTGCTAACTATTGTATTATAATTATCACCGGACTTTATTAGGAATCGTTTTTTGGGGGTAATAACTGAATTATTAATAATCTCTTCCAGCAGTTCTTTATCTGGTGGTTGAAAAGCTCCCTTAAATTTATTGAATTTATCCAGGGCTTTTCTTATATCACTGATGTCGTAAGGCTTAACAATATAATCAATACTATTTACTTCAAACGACCGAAGTGCATATTCACTGAAAGCAGTTGTAAAAATAATTGGAGATGTTAGATTAACAGCATCAAAAATATCAAAACAATTTCCATCGCTAAGTATTATATCTTGAAAAATAAGATCGGGTATTTCATTATTATTAAGCCAACTAATTCCCTCTTTAACCGAACCAATAATTGCAAGTATATTAATCGAATTATTACACTCGGTTAGTAGGCTCGACAAACGATTTGCAGTATGTCTTTCATCCTCAAATATTAGTACGTTCATAATGTTCGTTAGTTAAGATAGGCAAAGTAACAGTAAAATCAGTTTCTGTTTTATTTATTATCACCTGATTATCCGAAAAGTGAGTAAAACGTGCCATAAGGTTATCAAGACCCATATTAGTTGAATTCTCGATATCGCTACGGATATTTAAATTATTACTAACTATCAAGCTGTTGTCATCATTGTGCATTTTTATTTGAAGGGGATTTTCATCTGAAAACTTATTATGTTTTATTGCATTTTCAATTAGCAACTGGAGTGATGATGGTGGAATATAACTTGAATTTATAATATCCTTACTTATTGTATTATCAAAAATAATACCCTTATCAAAACGGGTTTGAATTAGAAATAAATAGTTTTCTACGAAAGTAATTTCCTCACTAAGTGGAACTAGCAAAAACTCGTTTTTTTCAATTACATACCTAAGTATCCGTGACAAACGTATGGTAAATTCTGATGCTAAATTTGCATCAGTATGGATTACAGATGAAAGTACACTTAAACTGTTAAACAAAAAATGTGGTTCAATTTGTGATTTGAGATTCAGGTATTGGGCAAGGGTATTTTCCTGTTTTAGTTTTTCCATTTGTAGTTGATCTTCCTTAATTTTTATACTCGAACTGTAATACAAATCAAAGGTAAAAACCATCATATAAAAGGTTAGTAAGGTAAGTATGAATTCAGCATTAAAAAGTGGAACAATTGACCAAATATCTTCCATTCCAAAAAAGGCAATATCCCCTATTCTATATAGATGATTTGCAAGAAGCGAGACAAAAAAGCCGAATACAAAATTAAATGAGAATAGAAAAAATGTATATAATTTTTTATGATTAATGGAGTAGTCTTGCCTGCGCTGGATGTTTTTATTTAAATATGAAGCTAAATACCAAATACAAAGCCAGTAGACAATAAAGAATATTGAGAAAATAGTTCCTCGAGAAGTAAACTCTGAAAAGAAATTGAATGATTGATCACCAATCTTAAAAACAAAATGAATTAAGAATATAAATAATAAACGAAAAAAAAATATTCTGGTTTGTCTCTGTTTCATTTTATTTGTCCGTTTTGTTTAAACCAAGTAATAGATTTTGCAACAGCATTATTAATATCAGTTTCCTGTAAATCAAGTTCTGCCACAGCTTTTCTATTACTAAAATAATTATCAAGACCAAGTAACCGAGCATTAACATTATTCAATGGTAAAGATATGGAAAATATATTTTCGATTAAGCTGAAAACTCTACCCAAAGTTAAAAGTAGCGTGCGAGGAATAGGAATTAGTACTTTATGTTTACCTGATTGCTTTTCAATAATCTTAAAAAAATCTTTATAGGTAATATTTTTGCCAGCCAATAAATAAGCTTTTCCAACCTTGCCTAAGGTTAAAGCATTACAGGTTGCTTGGGCGGCATATTCTACATCAACAATGCTTTTGCCTCCGGGAGGATAAAATACAATTTTACTATTATAGCCATGTAACAATAATTTACCGCTACTTGGCTTTGCGTCATATGGGCCAACCATAAAAGTTGGGTTTACTACAATCGATGGGAAACCGTTATCTGTAAACTCCTTTAAAACTCTCAACTGTGCAAGAAACTTACTATAAGCATATCCCGAATCTACCACCCAGGGCATAAATTTCGAAGTTTCGTTGCCAGGGTTTTTAATTGATCCATTTGTATAGCAGTTGGCAGTACTAACAAAAACAAATCTCTTAACATTGAAATGTTTACAAGCTTCAATAATTGTTTTGGTTGCTTCGATGTTTACTTCGTAGTAGGCTGCTAAATTAGGAAGTGATTGAGATGTTTGTGCTGCGTTGTGAATTACAAAATCGCAATCTGCAACAGCTTTATAAACATCATCTTTATTGGTTATTTCTCCCTCAATAAGTTCGTATTCAGCTCCTACTAACGAAAGAGTATTAC
This sequence comes from Bacteroidota bacterium, assembly GCA_045267845.1. Lineage (GTDB taxonomy): Bacteria > Bacteroidota > Bacteroidia > Bacteroidales > F082. The sequence goes on from JASFZK010000069.1 coordinate 22,246, forward strand.
TTCCCTTTCTTAACATTGCTTTAGGTTTATAACCCAGTAAACTAAGTTGCCTTACAATGTTAGCTCCCAGTAGTCCGTTTGCACCTGTTACTAATACTTTTTTCATGTTTTTCTGTAGATTCTGCTAATTTACGCTGATACTTTGATTATTAGTCAACTTTCTAACTTTACAAACTTTCAACTTTTCAAATAGCTTCGAGAAGTAGCTCTTTTTGCAGGCTTTTGGTAAACATATTCAAAAGCAATTCTTCAGGTACAAACTTAAATAATAACCGGTTTATTTTATTTGCAAATCCGGGTACTATAATTGTTTTGCCTTGCAGAGTTTGTTTAATTAAAATTTTTGCAGTTTTGTCAGGAGATAAAAAAGTGCTTTGTACAAATGAGCTGTATTCCTCCATCCGCTTTGTAACTTCAGGATTGGTTGCCATTCCCCCCGGATATGCTACACTTACCGATACGTTTGATTTTTTAAGCTCAGCATTTAATCCCCGTGAAAACGAAGATACAAATGCCTTTGAAGCAGGATAAATAGTTTTGTAAGGCATGGGACCAAAGGCAGCTAAACTTGAAATATTAAGAATGTGCGAATTACTACTTTTTTTAAGTGCTGGCAGTAATTTATGCGTAAGCTGTACCAACGCCTTCATGTTTAACTGAATAATAGTGTCAAGATAATCGGTATGTGCTTCATCAAAATAATCTGTTCCTCCCATCCCGGCATTATTAATTAGCATATCTATACTAAAATTTGATTTTATCCATGCGGATAGACTGTCTACATCTTTGTCAATTGTTAAATTAATTTCATAACTAACAGCTTTAATATCGAACGTTTGAGATATTTCATATGCTGTATGTGCTATATTCTCATTAGGTAGAGAAACAAGAATAAGGTTTCTGCCTTCTTTGGCACATTCAATTGCTAGGCTTTTACCTAAACCACGACTGGCTCCGGTTATTACTGTGTATCGTTCTGTATTTTTCATCATATACTATTTTGTCAGCCATAAAACGCCAATCTCATCGTTGAACTTATATTGAAAAAAGTCATTTACGAAAAGTAAACTCCTTGATTTTCAACATTTCGTTCGCCTCGACCTTGACGATTTATGACAGCCAGTTTATTTCAATGTTGTTGTTTATATATTTTATATGGCTGATAAGAAAACACAAAGACATTCATATTTGCATTTATAGAGCTTAATTACTTTTTCCATCTGATCCTATGTCCCACATTAAATTCCAAATATTCCGCTAGCATAAAGTTTATTGCCCTTACATTAATACCTGCTGAAATATTTTCGGTTATAAGGTATTTTGCTCCAAGACGCTGATATGTTTGCTTAAAATTACCATACTTATTATGTTTGGCATATATTCCTATACCACCCATCAACGATAATTTGTCAATAACCAATTCTGGAGTATAAATCAAACCAATAGTAACATTATCCCAACCTTGAGGACCAGGAGTTCCATCTTCATTAGCTGTTAAACCAAATGCATAGTTAAAATCTATACCAGGTCCCGACCTAAATGCATTTGTGTGCTGCCAGCTATAATAGATACCCAAACCACCAAGTGCATAATAGTTACTATCAAACTCATGTTCATTAATTTGATAATCGGCATAACCAATCATGAAATAAAGGTCGTTACTTATTTCCAATTCTTTGGGTGGTTTTTCAATATTCCTAACATCAGCTCTACCTCCAATATGATATTTTAAGCTTACAGATGGCGAATACACATTAAAACCACGATTTGGTCGCTCGAAACCTCCATTGGAAAAGTGTGTAAAGCTTAGGCCAACGCCTAAATCTATATTTTTGCTTACTTCGTAAGTGGCATTAACACCAATATCTAAAAAAACGGTGAGTCCACCACCAATAGCAATATTGTTAGGATTTGTAATCGAATCAAAATGTGTCCAGTTAAATGCTACCCCAAACTGAAATTCAGTATACAGTTCAACTTTTTTCCAACGTTTAACTGGAATTCCTAAAAACCCATATGCCGCCATAGGATAACCTACTTCTTGAGTATTATAAAAGTCACCAATATAGTATCCTACTCCATAATACGGTGCATTATGTACTTTTTGCCAATTTGTATAACCTGGGTTTTGCCAGCCAATTTTCAACGACGCTGACTGGTACTTTGTCATAGGGCTTCCATATTGATTTTCGCCTTTAACAAACGTGTTGGTTGGAAGTATTGTACCATTACTATAATGTACACTTACAAAAGTGTAGTTCTTTTTGTTTGTTGAATCTGATTGTGCAGAGCTGATTATCGGAAAAATAGTAATCAAGCTAAGTAACCATATTGATATTCTTAAATTTGATTTCATAACTTATGCTTTTGCGATATCTTGCTGTTTTAATAAATGTTTTAACTCAACTACTGAATCAATAAACATGCTTTGAATTATAGGGTCTTTAATAAATCTTGGAATTATTGGTTTGGCAAATGATAAGCTAATGAACTCAACTTTTGTAGTTCCATTACTTAGATTTGTAAAAATCCATGACCCTTCAAATTTATCTAATCTCGATATTCCATGGTAAAGTGGTAGCTGATGTGGTACTGATGTTAGTTTCATTAGAGTAATCGAATCTCTTTTTATTAACTCGTATTTGGTTACCAAATCTCGTTGATTAAATGGCCAGGGAATATTATACAAAGTATAGGTCATCCACAAATTATCAGTCTTATAAGCTAGTACTTTACATTCTTCAGTACCGATTGTCCATACTGATAACTTTTCTGAATCTTTAAACATTTCAAGTATAGTTTCTGTATCAGACGAAACGACAAAGGTTATTTTCATTTGACGAGTTTCAAGTGTGTCACCAACCGTAACATTTCGATAACTTATTTCAATGTCATCGGATTGTTTGGCCAATTTCCAGTTAGTTTCAATATCATGCCCATACTGTTTAATACTAGCAAGTATTAATAGTAAAACCAACACGAATTTTTTTTTAAGCTTCATTGTATTTAAATTTAGGGCAAAAATATGTGGTAATAAATCAAGATAATTATTAATAATAATGAGTTGTTGAAAAAGACTTTGAAATGGTATAAATCAGGAATGGGTCGTTTTTAGAAGACTTAATAATTTGTTATTAATCAGACAAACTAGAATCAGTCTGCCGCATTACTTATATGTATTAAGTCAAGTTGTTTATTATAGCACTAGTAGGAGGTAAGAGGATCAACTGATCTCAATATTGATAATTTTATTCAATTATTCAATATCAAGTATTTTTTTTAATTTTGAACACTTCAAAAAATACAATGATGAAAATGTATAAACGATTTGCAATACTCACTTTATTTTACTTCTCACTGGTTAGTTGTTTTAGTCAAGATAAGGCAGCAATACAGATGATTGATCAGACAGATGAAATTAATAATGGCCACCTTGTGATAGTAGGCGGTAGTCTAAGTGACAGTTCAATATATGCCCGTTTTCTTGAATTGGCTGGTGGACCAGATGCTCTAATTGTAATTATAATAACTGCAGGTAGTGATGATAACCTATTTAATAAAGGCGGCTTACATAATATAAAAAAACGATTTGGTAAGAATGGATTTGACAATTTTGTAATTCTCCACACACGTAATAGGGATGAGGCTAATAGCAATGCATTTGTTAAACAAATCGAGAATGCATCGGGAATTTGGTTCACAGGTGGTCGCCAATGGAGGTTAGCTGACTCATATCTCGATACTCGTACACATAAAGAAATTAAAAAACTATTAAACAGGGGAGGTGTAGTTGGTGGTAGTTCTGCAGGAGCTTCAATAATGGGTTCATATCTTGTTAGGGGAGACACGCAAACCAACACAGTAATGATGGGTGACCATGAGAAAGGTTTAAGTTTAATTAAAAATTGTGCCATCGATCAGCATCTTCTGGCTTTAAACAGGCAATTTGATATTCTTGAGATATTAAAGGTTCATTCTGAATTATTGGGCATTGGACTTGATGAAAATACCGCCATTGTAGTTCATGGTGATGAGTTTGAGGTAATAGGCGAAAGTTTCGTTGCTATTTATGATGGAACTTTTTGCCAATTTGTGAGGGATAAATCTGACTGGTCTGTAGAAAGACCTGAAATAACAATATTACCAAAAGGAAGTGAACGATTTTATTTATTGGGTTCAGGAAGAAAATACTCATTATCTGAACGAAGGGTTATCGAATAGAACTTTTAAATAAGAAATCAGTATGTTTACAGCTAGGAAAATATCAACCCTACTATTAATCGTCAGCCTTTTCCTTTAACATAGGTACAAATCTAAAGGCTCCAAATGTTTCTTCAGTTACTTCACCATTTGGTAGTTTTGTTAATCTTAACATTGTTTGTGTATCACCTTTGCCTAGTGGGATAACAAGCTTGCCTCCAACTTTTAGTTGTTGCAATAGTTTTTCTGGTATTTCAGGGGCGGCAGCAGTAATTAGTATCCGGTCGTATGGGGCAAATGAGGGAACACCTTTAAAGCCATCGCCATAAAAAAACTTGATTTTATATCCTAAGTTTTCAATAAACTTTTTTGTTTTATGATATAACTTCCGTTGACGCTCTATGCTAAAAACTTTAGCTCCAATTTCTTCCAGCACGCATGCTTGATACCCTGATCCAGAGCCAATTTCAAGAACTTTACTGCCTTTTGTGATTTCTAGTATTTCGGTTTGGAATGCAACAGTGTAAGGTTGAGATATGGTTTGCCCTGATCCAATTGGAAAAGGCTTGTCTTCATATGCATATTCTACAAAAGAAGAATCTAAAAATAGGTGTCGAGGTATTTTGTTAATAGCTTCAAGTATAACTTCATTGGTGATGCCTTTTTTTCTAATGCTTTCCACAAGCTTTTTGCGCATTCCTTTATGACGGTAAGAATCAACCATATTAATTGTAAATTTTGTGCGAAAATAGGAATATTGACGTCAAGAAAGAATTACATTTGCCAAAAATTTTCAATTATGTTAAAAATAGGGGTGTTAGGTGTTGGTCATTTAGGTAAAATACACTTAAAGTGTATTAATCAAATTGATGATTATGAGTTAGTTGGCTTTTATGATACGGATGCAAAACAAGTGAGTGAAGTTGAGCAAGAGTATGGCATTAAGGGGTTTGCAAGTATAGATGAGTTGATTGCTGCGGTAGATGTGGTTGATATTGTTACTCCAACAATCCAACATTTTGATTGCGCTAAGGCTGCAATTGAAAATTCAAAGCATGTTTTTATTGAAAAGCCAATTGTTACTACACCCGAAGAGGCCCGTAAACTAATTGATTTGGCAAAAAAGGCAAATGTAAAAGTACAAGTTGGTCATGTTGAAAGATTTAACCCAGCATTTATTGCCGCACGCGAAGCTATAGATAATCCAATGTTTATTGAGTGTCATCGTTTGGCGCACTTTAATCCACGAGGAACTGATGTGCCTGTTGTGCTTGATTTAATGATTCATGATATTGATGTAATATTGAGTGTTATTAATTCGCCGGTAAAAAATATTCACGCAAGTGGAGTAAATGTTGTTAGTGATACTCCTGATATTGCAAATGCTCGAATTGAATTTGAAAATGGTGCTGTTGCAAATCTTACCACTAGCCGTATATCATTAAAGAATATGCGAAAAACCAGATTCTTCCAAAAAGACGCATACATTACGGTTGATTTTCTTGAAAAAGTTACCGAAATAATTAAAATGGAGGAATTGGATAATGAGCCAGATGATCCAATGGCAATGGTAATTGATCTTGGCCCAAACAAAAAGAAACGTAGAGTTTATTTTGATAAACCTCAAATTGAGAATATTAATGCAATTGTTGAGGAGTTAAAAAGTTTTAAAAACTCGGTTCTTAATAATACCAAAACTACGGTTACAATTGAAGATGGTTATAATGCTTTAAATGTGGCTCATCTGATTATGGACGAAATTAGCAAGTCAGCTCATACGTCAATAAATAATTAGATTCAATTTATAGCAGATGTTGTACAGTTTGTTAGGATAGTTCGCAGTAGTTTTTGCTTGTTGCTGAATATGAATACATTCGTGTTTATCTGCTGTGGATTTTAAGAAATAATTAACAAATGTGCAATAACATAATCAGTTATTCGTTATAGGAAACATAAGAACTTACCGTTGAGATTAGGATTAAATTTATACCATTACTTAGGTGCTTTATTATTTGTTAGCCTTTTTGCGGCTAGCGGATGCTATAAGTTTGATGGTAGCCAAACTATTCCGGCATATGTTAGTATAAAGGGAATAAATGTAAATACTAATTATTCCATTGAAGGAACAAATTCAAGTGAAATAATTGATGTATGGATTTATGTTGATGACGTACTGATAGGGGTTTTTGAATTTCCTGAAAACGATACATTGGGGGCAGTTTTTCCCGTATTAGTAGAGGGTAAACACAAACTCGAAATACGACCCGGTATTAAAATTAATGGAATATCAAGCACAAGAGTACCATACCCATTCTACAAACCAATTATTATTGAAGATTTTGATTTTATTCCGGGTACAACTCAACGACTTGGACAGTTAACAACTATCTATCAAAGTAATCTGAAATTTCCATGGAAGGAAGATTTTGAGAATACCGAGATTTCCATCGAGAAAACCTCTTGGAGCGACACTTTAATTATGCGAACTCATCCAGAGAATAATCCTGAGGCATTTTTATCATACAATTCAAAGTATTCGGGCATTATAAATTTAACATCGGATGAAGTTCAATATGCAGGAACAACATATAATAGTTTTGCTATTCAAACACCAGGAACTGTAATCATTATGGAAATGAATTTTAAAACCGACAATTACCTTACCGTTGGCTTGCTAATTCGTGATGCTTATGAGGTAATACCTGTAGATTTATTAATTTTGAGTCATACTGATGAGTGGACAAAAATATACATTAATTTAGGAGCAAATTTATCTTTACATCCACAAGCCATTGATTATAAGCTTATTTTTAAAGCAGGTTTAGAAAGTGGTAAAACTGAGTCAAAGATATATATTGATAATTTTAAAATTGTACATAGGTAATGAATAGAAGGCTACAAGTTACAAAATATGTATTTTTTGATTGGCTGGCAGCAGCTCTTGCATGGAGCATGTTCTTTATTTATCGTAAATATTCAGAAAACCCCACAATTTTTCCTGATATTGAAAGTATATTTGACGACCGCAAATTTTGGCTTGGTATAATTATAGTTCCAATTTTTTGGCTAATTCTATATATTGTAATTGGTTCTTACCGGCGAATTTATCGCAAAGCCCGACTAAAAGAACTCGGACAAACAGTTATTGTTACACTAATGGGAGTAACAACAATATTTTTTGTGTTAATCCTAGACGACATAATTCTTACATATCAATCGTATTATCAGTCATTTATAGCACTGTATTTCTTTCAATTTGTTTTAACATATAGTTTCCGGTTATTTATAACTACCACAACTGTTAAGCGTATTCATTCTGGAAAAATTGGTTTTAATACAGTTATTATTGGTAGTAATGGCAATGCTGTAAAGGTTTACAATGATATTATGGGGCAAGAGCTTTCGTCTGGGAATAAATTTATAGGCTTTGTTAATGTTCATGACTTTAAGTTTTTTAAGGTTGAGCAGTATATAACTCATCTTGGTGCGTATAAGGATTTAAATGGCATTATTGACGAGTACAAGGTTGAGGAAGTAATAATTGCTATTGAGCGTTCGGAGGTTGATACTATAGAACGTATTGTTACTGAAGTTGAAACAACCAATGTGCTTATTAAGGTAATACCGCTCATGCAGGATATTATGTTTGGATCGGTTAAATTATCCGGTATTTTTCACACTCCTCTCATTGAGATTTCGCAAGATTTGATGCCCGCATGGCAGCAAACAGTAAAGCGAATTATTGATATTGTAGTTTCGTTAATTGCCATGGTGATTTTACTGCCCATATATGCATTAACTGCAATTGGAGTTAAATTGTCATCTAAGGGAGATATATTATTTTCTCAGGAGCGTATAGGAAGACGAGGTAAACCTTTTAAAATGCACAAATTCAGATCGATGTATAGTGATGCTGAAAGTGCGGGACCTCAATTATCATCAGATGATGATCCTCGTATAACTACATTTGGTAAGTTTATTAGAAAAGTGCGTCTGGATGAGATTCCTCAATTTTTCACTGTTCTAATTGGCGAAATGTCATTGGTAGGACCAAGGCCTGAACGCCAGTTTTATATTGATCAAATTGTTAAAAAAGCACCTCCTTATAGGTTGTTGATGAAAATTAAACCCGGAATAACTTCATGGGGTCAAGTTAAGTTTGGCTATGCTTCAAATGTGGATGAAATGGTTGAGAGACTCAGATACGACATACTTTATATTGAAAATATGTCAATAGCAATGGATTTCAAGATATTAATTTATACTGTACTAATTGTACTTCAAGGTAGAGGAAAGTAGTATAGAATAATAAGACAGTAAATATTTCTTCGTTTAAGGTTTAAATTGTCAACTCTACTCGGAGTATTTTAACTTGATAGTTACCTGAGCACCACCTGAATCAATATTTTTCACATCAATACTACCCTCGTGTGTATCCAGAATAAGTTTACTTGTCGCCAGTCCAAGTCCAGTTCCTTCAGCATGTAATAAGTCGCCAGCCGAAAAAAGTTCAAATAAATTAGCCAGTGCTTCATCTGAAAACCCAGGGCCATTATCAGTAAATATTATCGAAACTGAATTATAATTTGTAATCGTCGAAATTCTAAGCTTAGCATTTTTACCTGCAAATAGTGCAGCGTTTTCTATGATTATTGAAAAGCAAGTTTTTATCAATTCCGAATCAACCTTTACTAATAAATTATTGGTGGGTATTATATTCTCTATTTGCAAATGAACATTATCATTCGATTTCTTATATTCGTCAACCGAATCACTAATCAGATTATTGAGTGATACAGATAGCATTTCTGGAAAGTGATTATCTGCTTTTAAACTTGTTATTAATAATGCAGTGTCGCTAAACTTCATTAAGCGTGTTGAAACTTCCTTTAAAAAACAAATATTTTCTTTTTGATCATTGTTAATTAATGATTGATTTAGTAACTCGGTAAGTCCGATAATGCCATTTAACGGCGTACGTATTTCATGGCTAATAATTGACAAAAAATTACTTTTTGCCCTATCTAGGATATTTAGTTTATGGTTTGCCGACTCCAGCTCATGTGTTCGTTCCCTAACTATATCCTCAAGGTGTGTATTCATTTTTATTAACTCTTGCTTTTGTCTCTTAATAAGTAGGTGGCTATTTACCCTAGCTAGTAATTCAGCTGCATTAAATGGTTTTGTAATATAGTCTTGTCCTCCAATTTCAAATCCTTTAATGATGCTATCCATGTCAGCCTTCGCTGTTAAGAAAATGACAGGAATTTCATTCGTTGATGCATCTTCTTTTAATTGTTGGCAAACTTGGTAACCATCCATACCAGGCATCATAATGTCAAGTAGAATTAAATCAAAGTCCTGAACTTTACAGATATCAAGTGCCTGTTGGCCACTTTGGGCGTAGGCAATTTGAAACTGTTTCTGAGATAGTATATTTCCCAAGATTTGAATGTTTCTGGAAACATCATCAACAATAAGTATCTTTTCGGTTAAATCGCTCATAGGACTATTTTTTTTAATTAATTTGACGTGTTAATATTAAAAATTTGACCTAAATCTATCATTAGTTTATTTATGTTATCAATTTCGAAATTGTGCAATGAAAACAATAGTGCTTCGCAATATTTAGCAAGATGGAGCTCGCCTTTTTTAGTAGCGTATGCATTTAATTCATTGGCAAACAATACTGTTTCGTTAACTATATGGCTTTTGCATAATATTTCCCATTTATCTTTATAAATCGAAATTAGTTCTTTTTGTGTTTCTTTACTGATAGTTGGAATATTCTCCTTTACAGTAAATTCATCATTATCAGCAATATTAAATGGGATCGACTCCATGCTTAATATATTTTGAGATGATTCGCCAATTGCAACTTTAACATTTGGTATGTGTATTGTAAACTTGCTACCTTTTCCTTCCTCGCTCTCTAAAGTTAATTTGCCCCCCATAAGTTTAACTAGTCTGTTAGAAATACTTAAGCCCAGACCGGTGCCACCCTCATTACCATTTGGACTAACACGTCCTTGTTTAAAAGCTTCAAAAATTATCTTTTGTTCATCTTCAGGAACTCCAACTCCAGTATCAGTAATTGAAATTAACAGGTCAATATTATCTGACTCTTTTCTACTTTCACTTACTTCAACTTTAATACTTCCCTTGTCGGTAAATTTTAATGAGTTTCCTATTATATTTAGTAATATTTGCCTTATTCTTACTTTATCCAGATATACCACTGAAGGAAAATTATCTTTTATTATTGTAGTAAATTCTATACCCTTACTAATTATTCTCAATTTGAAAATTTGCTTGATTCCTTCAATCAAATTGAAAAATGAAATTGGCTCATATATAATATCCACTTCTCCTGCCTGTATTTTTGACATGTCAAGAACATCATTGATAATGGCAAGTAGGTTTTTACTGCTTGATTTTATGGCATTTACATGCGATAGTTGTTGTTTGTCGGTAATTATACTCGATAGCAGTGTAGAAAAACCGATTATTGAATTCATTGGTGTTCTTATTTCATGACTCACATTTGCAATAAATAAACTCTTTACTTCATTGGCTTCAATTGCTTCATTTTTGGCAATTTCAAATTCGCTATTCTTACCCTTGAGTACACTGTTTATTCTTTGCAGCTCCTTCCGTGATTCTTCGAGAGCAAATTCAGCTTCTTTTCTTTTAGTGATATCCTCTACAATTCCTTCGTAATGTACGATATTGCCCTCATCATCCTTTACTAACCATGCACTTTCATTAACATACATGATACTATCATCTTGCTTAATCCAGATGTCTTCTCGCCCAGATATTATCTCATTTTTGTTGAGTAAATCAATAAATATCTGTCTGTTTCTTTTCTCCTTATTCAGATCTATATTTTTTAACTCAGAAAAACTTGTATATCCAAGCATTTTAATAAGGCTCATATTAGCAAATTTAATATAACCATTTGGAAGTGTTTGGTACATACCAGTTGTTGCATTTTCTACAATGCTTCGATATTGTTCCTTATTATGAGCAAATTCTTTATTTAATTCATTGAGTTTTTCCTTTTGGGTTGTTATTTCTTTGTTTTTTATTGATAGAAGTACAAAATTTCGCTGAGCTTGCCTAGTACGCGAATTAATGAAAATTATTATTGTAAAAAATATAACTATAACGAATAGTAAGAAAACTATTGCAAAATATTTAGTTTCTTTTTCATTTTTTAACTCCAACGCTCTGGTTGCATCTTTTTGATTTAACAATTCATTTTCTTTCTCAATGCGTTTGGCTTCATATTTTACATAAAAATCGTCAACCGACTTCTGGCTTTGGTTATCAAAAACTTCATCTTTAATTTTAATATAATTTTCGAGATATCTTAAAGAACTTTGAAAATCAAGGTTTCTTTTACTAATTATTGAAAGCATCAATAAGGCTTCCATCTCAATTTCTTTCAGGTTTAGTTCGTGAGAAATTTTGAGGCACTCTCGAATATTTTCTTCTGCGAGTTTATATTCACTCATTGCAAAGTAAATTTCGCCAATGCTTTGTAATGAAATTGCTATTCGTTTTTTATCTCCGACTTCATATTTAATGGCAAGGGCCTTCTCTTGAAAACTAAGAGCTTTCTCATAGTCGTTAATTGCAAAATATGTTTCTCCTAAATTGCTATATCCAATTGAAAGTAGTTTTTTATTGTGAATTGTATTTTCTATTTTTATTGCGTGATTATAATTGGCAATTGCTATAGGATATTTTTGTTGTTTCAAGTAAATATCACCTATATGAAGTAATAAATTTATTTCCTGTAATTTATTTTTTTCTTTTTTAAAATGATTATATGCCTGGTTATAATAGGTTAATGCCTTATCAGTTTTGCCCCAGTTTTCAAGTATAACACCAAGCCCGAGTATGGAAGTTACCAAACTGTTATGATCTCCAATTTCAGTATAGATATCTCGCGACCTTTGCATATAACCAATTGCAAGTTCATACTCGCCATAATTTGATGCAATTGCAGAAAGCCCCCTGAATGCTTTTGCAACGCCTGCCTTATTACCTAAAGAAGTATATTTCTCTATTGATAATTTATAATACGATCTTGACTCTGAGTAATAGCTCCAGTCGTAAAAATTACTTCCAATTATATAATAGAGATTTGCCTTTTCATTCTCTGATGCTGAAATAATCACTATTTCTTTAGCTTTTTGGTAGGCAACGTCTGCAGCTTCATAATTGCACAGCTTATTCTCGTTAATACCATAACCTACCAACAACGAAACAATTTTTGTAGTATCATTTAATTGTTCTGCTAATTCAATTGCCGAAAGAGCATATTCATTTGCCTTATTTGGATTAGAATCTGCAAAGCCATCAATTAAACTAATTATAAGGTCTAATTGTTTACTTGGTGAGAATATCGTATCAGTAGCAAATATTTGCCTTGTACTATCATTATTCGAAATATCTTGTGCTACTATTTTTGCAATTAACAGTTGAGTTATCACGATTAAAAATAATAGCTTAGACATGTATGATATATGTGCTTTTATTTTACTCTTGTTATACTGGTTTTTTTTTGTCATATAAAAACAGCCTATTTTTTTAATAAATAGTTTGTATCAAATAGTTTAAGAAGTTTGTCAATTTTTTCAATATCAAAATTTGATACATTATTATTTAAGTCACTACAATATTTTATCAAACCATCACTTTTATATTTGTGAGCAAGTTTACTTAGTACTGTAATAAAGGTGCTTATATTGTTTAACATTTTAGTCTCCAAGGCAGTTTTAAAAAACTTGGTGTAAATTTCACTAAGGTCTTCTTCAAATTTTGGGTTGGCTTTATTCATTGCAAGGTCGTAAAAATAATCGTTGGAGCTTTCTTCTGATTTATTACCAACTACAACAGAGGGTATATTTTGTTTATCAATTAATAGCTCATTAACAATTACTATATCATAAAAGTTTATTGAGAACGTAGTACCTTTATTCAGGATGCTACTAACATTGATAGTCCCATTCATCATTTCCACAATGTTTTTAGTGATGGTAAGCCCCAGACCGGTGCCTTTGTTAGTTTTGTTAATGTCCACCTGGTTAAAAGGTTCAAATATATTCTGAAGTTCATCCACCTTAATTCCTATTCCAGTATCTGTGACATTGATTGTTAGGTTTATTTTATTATCTGAAGTTGAAGGCTTGTAATGAACTTCAATGCTAATATTTCCATTGTTTGTGTAGGAGATCGCATTGCCAATAAGATTAAAAAGTATTTGACGAAACCGAAATTCATTTAGAATGATGGTTTGTGGTAACCCATATTGAAAATCAGTTATTAATTTAATGTTTTTTTCATTGGCACTATGTGAAAACATTTGTACTACATCAATAATAATTTGCTCTATTTTTATGTTTTCGTATTCAAAGGTTAATTTCCCGGCTTCAATTTTACTTAGGTCAAGAATATCGTTAATAATAGTTAGAAGAGTACGACTACTTGATTTTATTATTTTTAGATTATTTAGTTGTTGAGGATCAACAGATGATGTGCTCAATAACTCGGTAAAGCCAATTACTGAATTTAATGGAGTTCTTATTTCATGACTCATATTTGCTAAGAACTCACCCTTTGCTCGGTTATTTTCTTCGGCTTCTCTCTTCGCCACTAATAATTCTTTGGAATATCTGTCAAGTTCAGCCTTTGTTTTCTCGATTATTTTGTTTCTCTCAAGAAGTAACTTATTGGTTTTGTTATTGTTAAATACGTAGTATAATAATGATATCATTATTCCCAATGCAATTATGATTGCAGTAAACATTAACCAGTTTAGTGTTTTTTGTCGTTTAATCACCAAGTCAGAGATATGTGCATTTTGCTTTAGAAGTTCAATTTGATTTTCTTTTTGCTCACTTTCAAATTTAATTTTAAGTCGTGCAATATTCTTTTTTACATTAATATTTATTATAGAATCGTGATATAGGTTAGATAATTGCAAGTAATTAAATGCCTCTTCGTATTGTTTGCTAGCCCTACTAATTTTATAAAGCGCCAGATATGCATCCATTATAAATGTTTTGGTCCCAATTTCAAGTGAGATTTTAAGACCCGGGTTTAGATACTCAAGTGCAGTTTTGTTTTGTTGAATATCAGCATATAATTCACCTACTTGTAGGTATGAGTTAGCTAAGCCATGTTTGTCATTTAATTGGCGATTAATTGCCAAGGCATCCAAATAATATATTAAAGATTTATCATACTTGCCCAATCGCTCATATATATTTCCAATATCATTATAACAAATAGCAATACCTTTTTTAGACTTAATTTCCTTATTAATATCAAGTGATAGAAAATAGTATTCCAAAGCTTTCGAAAAATTAGCTTTTATACTGTACACATTGCCAATATTGTTGAGGTTTATCGCTATGCCAAGTAAACTATTTTGCTTTTGTTCGAGTAAAAGACTTTGTTTAAAATATTCAAGAGATTCATCTAGATTCCCAATCATCATTTGAATATTTCCCATGCTGTTTATTGCCACAGCCTGACTTTTAATATTGTTAATTTCTTCTGCCAAGTGTAATGCTTGAATGTGATTGGAAAGTGCTGTTTGGTAATCATCAAGTCGGCGGTATACAACTCCAATATTATTGAAAATAATTGATTGTTGATTTTTATTACTTATGCGAAATGTAATATCCTTTGCCCAATTATGAAATTTTAACGACGAAATATACTTACCGTCGTTTCTAAATTTAACACCAATACTGTCAAGTATAAATGCTAAGCTATTAATGCTGATAGAATCATTTGTGATTGAATTCGCCTGTTGTAAATACTCGTCAATAGTTTTTTTATGATAATTGATAACATTATTAGATTCTAAATTTTCTGCTAATTTTACTAAAAAATATACCTTAACAGAGTCATTATTTGAGTCTAAATATCTCTCAAAAAGGCTATTTAATACAACAGTATCACCCTCATTAGCTGTGACTGAATAACTTAAACATAAAAATATTAATGAAAAAATACTTGCAATAAGTTTATTATAATAGCTTTTGTTTACTAACATCTACAAAGAAAAATGACTTTAACCTAGTGGTTAAATTAGAGTTTAATCGACTAAATTACAAAAAAACTAACTGTTTGCATTTTACATGATAAAATAGATTCGCAATAATTGCGATGGCGCACAACGTATTGTATAAAGTTTACTCTATATCCACTTAACAAGTGGGAAATCCATTCTGTAACGCAATAAACTATTTGTTGGAAATATCCTAAATGCATAATCATAAACACCAGTGTGTTCCAATGGAAATTCACATTTGAATTTTGCTTTTCCCATGTCAGATGATATGAGTTTTAATTGGCTTTTGAAAGTAATTTTCTTTACTTCTCCATCTACCTTATTACCCATAACTATTTCAGCACCAATATCAGTGGGGTCAAGTCCTGGTATGTTCAATGTAATTTCAGCTGAAAAATGCTTGCCAAATTCGAGAGGCTTATTGTCAGCATCGGGAACAATTAGTGAATCCAAAGAAATATCCTCCCATAAATTCGAAACTTTGTTTTTCCACTCAACAAGCGATTTTGCATTAGCAAATTCATTGGAGTAGAGTTCATTTCTTCGATCAAATAATCGAGAATAAAAATTCTTATAATAGTCCTCAATCATTCGTTGCATTGTAAAATGAGGTGCCACTTCAGCAATTGTGTTTTTTATGTATGAAACCCATTTTTCAGAAATTCCAGCATCATTCTTGTCGTAGTATTTCTCTGCAATTTCATTTTCGAAGGTGTTGTAAATTATTTGGGCATCAAGCTCATCCTGAAATTGCTGGTTAGCAAATGTTTTCGATTCTTCAATTGCCCATCCTGCTCCTTCTTTGTATCCTTCGGCCCACCATCCATCAAGTACGCTAAAGTTCGCTACACCGTTCATAACTGCTTTTTCACCACTGGTACCAGAAGCTTCAAGTGGTCGTGTTGGTGTATTTAACCAAATGTCGACACTGCTGGTAAGTAGTTTCCCTGAAATCATATCATAATTCTCTAAGAAAAGGATTTTACCAATGAATTCCTTCATTTTACTAATCTCAACAATGCGTTTTATAAGGTCTTGACCTGCTTTATCGTTGGGGTGTGCTTTACCTGAGAAAATAAAAATAATTGGTTTTTCCTTATTGTTCACTAATCTTGATAGTCGTTCAGTATCAGTAAACAATAGGTGTGCGCGTTTGTATGTTGCAAATCTTCTGGCGAAACCAACAATCAATGTATCTTCTTTAATACTTGCAATTGATTCAAGGATTATGGATGGTGACTCTTGCCGTTTTGTAAGATCATATTTGAGTTTTTCCTTTATTTCAACAACTAGTTTCTTTTTTAATGCTAACCTTGTTTTCCAAATGTGTTCATCTGAAACATTAAGAATATTTTTCCATGCATCTTGATCTGATTGGTTACTCTCAAAATCTGTATCAAAAGTATCTTTATATAGCCTTTGCCATAGCTCATCTGTCCATGTAAAATAATGTACACCATTTGTAACATAACCAATGTGTAGCTCCTCGGCAAAATAACCAGGATATAAACTGCTAAACATTTCGCGTGATACGCGACCATGAATCTTACTTACACCATTTATTTCCTGCGAAAGACTAGTTGCCAATAAACTCATGGAGAATTTCTCATGTGCATTGGAAATATTATGTCTTCCCAAGGCCATAAACTGCTCCCAACTTATATTAAAGATATCGCTAAATTGACTCAAATAAGCTCTCATTAAGTGTTCTTCAAAAGCATCGTGCCCGGCAGGAACCGGTGTGTGTGTGGTAAATAATGTATTAGCCCTAACTAATTCACTAGCTATTTGGAAATCAATATTATTATCTTCCATCATGTTTTTAACACGTTCCAATCCGCTAAATGCTGAATGACCTTCGTTGCTATGAAAAATTGTTGGCTGAAGCCCGATGCTATTTACACATCTGATGCCACCAATACCAAGTAAAATTTCTTGTTTTAAGCGATGTTCATTATCACCACCGTACAACTGAGCAGTTATCCCTTTGTCTTCGTTGCTATTCGAATCAATGTCAGTATCGAGTAAGTAAAGAGGTATTCTACCAACATTAACTTGCCAAACTTTTGCTGTTACAGTTCGCCCAGGGAAAGCTACACGTACTGTAATCCATTCTCCTGAAGAATCTCTGACTGGTATTATTGGTAGTTGCGTAAATTTTTGTGCCTGATATTGTGCTTGCTGATCTCCAAATATTGAAAGTTCTTGCTTAAAATACCCATAACGATATAGTAACCCGACTGCAATCAGATTTTTATTCGAATCGCTGGCTTGTTTAAGATAATCACCAGCTAATATGCCAAGTCCTCCCGAAAATATTTTAAGAGTATTATGTAACCCATATTCCATGCTGAAGTATGCAACCATCTCATCTGGTTTCTCTTCAGCTTTTTTCATGTAACTACTAAAATTTGAATAGACCTTATTTAGTTGTTTAATGAAATTCTGATCATTTTCTAATCTGTCAATGTCCTCTTTGGAGAGTGATTCGACCAGCCTGACAGGATTGAATTCCAGAGCTTTCCAGCTGGCTGGATCTATTTCAGCAAACATATTGGTTGCTTCATAATTCCACGACCACCATAAATTATATGCTAATTCTTTTAGTGGTTTAAGTACCATTGGCAATTTATTTTGCACGAGTATTTTCTTCCATTCGGGTCTTTCGGAGTTTACCATAGCATCAATTTTTAATGTCTCTGTATAAGTTTTTGCAGGAATTGTACTTTTTCTTTTATCGGATTTAGTTACGGCTAATTCCCATGCATTAAAGTAGTTATCAGCCATTTGTTTCCATAAAGCTTTTTTGAGAACTTTTTTAGTCTCTTTTCGTATTTCAACGTGACTAGTAAGTTTTGCAAAGCTCAGGATATTTTCTTTAATCTTTTGTGTTGCACGTTCACCTTTCCCTTCATGTCTTTCGATAACAGCAACCGAACTATGTGCTAACTTAAAATTGTTACTAACCCAATCGCCAAAACCTGCAAAGTTTGTTGTGATTGTTGGAATACGAAATGCAACACTCTCAAGTGGAGTGTAGCCCCATGGTTCATAATAAGATGGGAAAGCACTTAAGTCAAATCCTATTAGAAAGTCATAATAGGATAGGTTAATTACTCCGTCATTTCCATCAAGATATACTGGTGCAAAAATTATGTGAACATTGCTTTCAGCATCATTTGTAAAGCCACATTTTGCTATTTCATTTAGTATTGGATCGTAATCAGGGTGGTGAAGCTCATGGGTTAAGAATTTATTATTTCCATAATAATTTCCGTTTTCTGGAACAACTGGCTTGCCATGCCCACCCGGTACAGTTATAAATACCACAATGTTTTTAGATATTTTTCTTTCTTTCTGAATGTCGCTTAGTGCTCTGATAAACAAATCAATACCTTTATTTATGTATTCGTATCTACCACTTGAGATAATTAGTAAGGTATCATTATCATATGAAACACCGGTATGTTCAGTTGCTATTTCCAATGCTCTATTGCGTGCAGCTTTTCTTTTCTTGTCAAATTGTTTTCCTTTGGGGACAAAATCTTCTTCAAAACCATTGGTGGTAATTATATGAGGTTCTATTCCGAAAAATTGCTTACACTCTTTGGCAGTAATCTGGCTAACTGTTGTAAAAACGTCAGCTTTTTTAGCCGATAATGATTCCATTGAATGTTTACTGGTAACATTAAAATCGCGAGCAATACGATCGGGTTGATACTGCTCAATATTTTCGTAAAGTGGATATCCGTTACCAGCAATGGATCTTCCTAATACTGTTGCGTGAGTTGTAAAAGCTGTACTAATTTGCGGTGCTTTATTTTTAAGGTATAGTATGCCAGCACCTGTCATCCACTCGTGAAAATGTGCAACAATATTACTTTGTTGTGGTAGTTTGTGGTTTGTGAAGCTTTCAACAATTTGCCCGGCAGCATAGCCAAACATTGCTGACTCAATATAATCCCATTCACCATGTAGCGAATCGAGTTTGTATGTTTCCCAGAAATGGGTAAAAATCTCATCCTTTTTTGGGTATAATGGTGTGAAATCTACAAGTATTACAATTGGACTTCCTTCAATATTCCATCTTCCAATACGGACTTTTAAACCTTCCTCCCAAGCTTTGATTTTCCAATCAGCAAATAAGGCATCATCCTCAATAAAATCAGGATTGTTAGTTGTTTCTTTCCAAACATCAGGACCTATTAGTATATAGTTATCGTGAAACTTGTCAACGATGGTCTTTGCTTTGGTTGAAATTACTGTGTAAATGCCGCCAATCTTATTACAGATCTCCCAGCTGGTTTCAAAAATATATTCGGGTGCTATGTTCATTATGATTTTTAGTGTGAATGGTGCTCTCAAAAATTAAGTCGGCAAAAATACAAATTACTATGAGACAGTTTGAATTTTGTTTTTTGATTTCGAAATTACCTTAATAATTTTCTATTAAATACCACGAACTATTGCGCAGTGCAAACGTGTGTTGTCATTCATATGATAAACTCTGGCAACCCTATAGGAATATAGATAATAAAACAATCTGCTTTACCAAAATATTGTTGAATAGCTTTGACTATTGAAAAATATTTATGGTTCGTATCTAATTTATTATCTTTATTTCTTGAAAGAAAGGAATTATTAGAACCCCCCTTAACTATTTAGCTGTAATTTTGCACACCCTTTTTAAAATTATTAAATTAACATCAATGATTGAAAGAATTACCATAGATACTTTTCTTGATAAATATTCTGATATTCCTCTTGTTGATGTTAGATCGCCTGGTGAGTTTAAACAAGGACATATTCCAAATGCCAATAATATTCCTCTTTTTTCCAATGATGAGCGAGCTGAGGTTGGTACTGTTTACAAGAAACAATCGAAGCAGGCAGCTATTAATTTGGGCTATTTTATCGTGGAACCTAAATTAGATTATTATATTGAAGAATCGATGTTGGTTGCTCCGAGCAAGGTAATAGCAATACATTGTTGGCGCGGAGGAATGCGGAGTCAATCTTTTGCTGAGCATTTGCTTGAAAATGGATTTGAAAAGGTTTATGTGATTGAAAAAGGGTATAAGGCTTTCAGGAATTTTGCACTATTATTTTTTGAGCAAACAATTAAACTTAAAATACTTGGAGGTTATACGGGAAGTGGTAAAACTGATGTTTTGCCCATTCTAAAGGAAAGGGGAGAGCAGGTTATTGATTTGGAAGGACTAGCTAATCATAAAGGGTCGGCATTTGGTGCAATTGGTGAGAATGAGCAACCAACAGTGGAGCAGTTTCAAAATAATCTATTTATTGAGATGTATGGATTGAATCTTGATAGAATAATTTGGCTTGAAGATGAAAGTTCCAATATCGGTAAAGTTGTTATTCCTCACGGTCTTTATTCACAAATGCGTGAGCAAATGGTTTACTTTCTGGATATTAGTGTAAAGGAAAGAGCTAAATATCTTGCTAATACCTACGGGCTTTTTGAAAGAGTAGAACTGGAAAAAAGTATATTGAAAATCACAAAACGACTGGGGTCGGATAGGGCAAAGTTAGCAATAGATGCACTTAGTAGAGGAGATTTAGAGGGATCTGCAGTTATATCATTGAAATATTACGATAAGTTTTATTTAATGGGTTTAGAAAAGCGAAATCCAAAGATGGTTACACGTATTGTTCTTGATACAGTTGATGCATCTGCAAGTTCGGATGCTTTGATGGCTTTTTAAATATTGAAATATCCATAGGTACAGTAGGTTCTAAAATATAGTAATTACCTTTGATCAATAGCCAAAATTATTAGATAATCACATTTGTCTAGTTTCTTTGTTATTGTTTCTAGACTCAAATAAAAGTAATGAAAAATATATCAAATATAAAATTAACAAGCTATAGTCATGGAGCAGGTTGCGGTTGTAAGATATCGCCCAAAGCTCTAACTACAGTGCTAAAAAGTAGTGTCCCACAAATTAAATCGGATAGATTAATTGTTGGTAACGATACCCGAGATGATGCTGCCGTGTATGATATCGGTCATGGGAAAGGGATTATCAGCACAACAGATTTCTTTTTGCCAATTGTTGATGACCCGTTTACTTTTGGCAAAATAGCTGCGGCAAATGCAATTAGTGATATTTATGCAATGGGTGGAAAGCCAATAATGGCAATTGCTATTTTAGGATGGCCCATAAATACCATTTCTGTCGAAGTAGCGAATCAAGTTATTGAAGGTGGCAGAGAAGTTTGCCGTGAAGCCGGAATAATACTAGCTGGAGGCCACAGCATTGATAACCCCGAGCCTCTTTTTGGATTAGCAGTAACTGGATTAGTGGATTTAGAAAACCTTAAAAGAAACGATACTGCAACTGCAGGATGTAAGTTGTATTTGACTAAACCACTTGGAGTTGGCATATTGGCAACAGCTCAAAAAAATGGAAAGCTAAAGGAAGAACATGCTAATATTGCTCCAGACTCAATGATGAAACTAAATACTATTGGCGAAAAACTATCAGTTATTGAAGGTGTAACTGCTTTAACGGATGTTACCGGTTTTGGCTTGCTAGGTCATTTGTTGGAGATTTGTGAAGGTAGTAATGTACAAGCTGTGATTAATTATGAAAATGTTCCTGTTTTTAAGGAAATTTATTCATACCTAGAACAAGGTTGTATCCCCGGTGGAACAAATAGAAATTGGGATAGTTATGGCGATAAAATTAGTTTGCCTGATGATTCGATACGTTTTATACTTGCCGATGCTCAAACAAGTGGAGGTTTACTAATTGCTGTAAAAGAGGAGAATGCCAAAGAGGTTGATGAGCTATTAATTGCAAACAACCTGTATTCAAAATCAATAGGTTATCTTACTGATTATGAAGGAGGAAGTAGAATTATTGTTGGTGAATAACGGGTGCATAGTTACATTGAGAATTGCTTAATGAGTGTTGTATATTGAATATTTTATGCGACTAAATACAATAGTTCGGTAAGTTTTTGAACTTACAAAGCACGCAAAGTATAGATTATAAGCATTTTTAAAACAAAATGCGTGTGTTCATAAGTGTTAGATTAACTGAATGCTTTTAAACCTTAACGGACTATTGAGATATTCAATAATCAATAAAAAATATAACAATATTCAATTACCTAAGAATACATTGTAAGTACAACTTTTCGGTTGCCACCGTAATCTCTAAACTCGCAAAAATATACACTTTGCCAGGTTCCAAGGTTTAGTTTTCCGTTGGTTAACGGAACGGTTAAAGATTGCCCAAAAACTGTAGATTTGAAATGTGCTGGCATATCGTCCATGCCTTCCATGGTATGAACATAGAATGGAGCACCCTCGGGGGCCATTTTGTTTAGTAGTGTTTTTAAGTCAACTTGTACATCGGGGTCGGCATTTTCATTTATCATTAGGGCTGCCGAGGTGTGCTTTACAAAAATGTTAATTATTCCAATATTTGGTAAACTATCAAATGCATTACTAATTACATTATCAATATTATGAAATCCCTTGGCCATTGGTTTAAGGGTAATCTCTTTTTGCTCAATCATTTGGAATGTGTTTTTGCGAAGGTAGTTATTTTAAGGATGCGATAGCCGCGGCAGCGATTGGAGTGTTAGCTTGTTGAATTGGCGATTGAATTTTTGTTACCAAGCAGCGGCTGACGAAGGAAGCCCATGCATTGTTTACAAAAATACGGTTGGCAAGAAACAACTTAAAACGGAAAGCGCGCCTGCCGCCTAAATAAAACTTAAAGTTCATAAAAAAACCCTTTCTGGAAGATTCCAAAAAGGGTTTCAAATAAGTTTAGTAATTCGATTATTTAAGGCCTACCATTTTTTCGAGCATATCAGTTGTAATCGACTTAGGTCTTTCGAGTGGATAACCCAAAGCGCGATCCCAAATAATATTTGAAAGTACGCCGATTGCGCGGCCAATTGAGAACAATACAGTATAATAATCGTACTCTTTTAATCCGTAATGCCACTGAATAACACCTGATTGTGCATCAACATTTGGCCATGGATTTTTAGCTTTACCTTGCTCAAGTAGAATATCTGGAACAACTTTGTAAAGTAAATCAGTATACTTAAATAGATCGTCTTCAGGCAGATTTTCAAGGCAAAATTCGCGCTGAATTGTGTACCTTGGATCAGTTTTTCTGAGAACAGCATGTCCAAATCCGGGGATAACTTGTCCGCTTTTAAGTGTGTCGTTAACAAATTTCTTCATCTCATCTTCACTTGGAACTTTATCACCCATTTTGCTTCTTAACTCTTGCATCCAGCGTAATACTTCCTGATTTGCAAGACCATGGAGTGGACCAGCCAAACCATTAATCATACCTGAAGTAGCATAATAAATATCGGAAAGTGAACTTGCAATTAAGTGACCTGTGTGTGCACTAACGTTACCACCTTCGTGATCAGCATGAAGTATAAAATACATACGTGCAACATCATCGTAAGGCTTATCTATATTAATCATTGAGGCAAAGTTGCCGCCAAAATCTAAGGTTGGATCTTGATAAACGCTTGGACTGTTTCGATAAAGTTTATTATAAATATATGCTCCAATAATTGGAAGCTTTGAGATTAAGTTAAATGAATCTTCATATGTTGAATCCCAATAATCGAGTTTGTCCATACCTCGTTGATATTTGAGGTTGAATACAGACTCGCGCTGCATAGACATAACTGCAGAAGAAAGGATAACCATTGGATGGCTATTGTTTGGGAAAGCATCAATTACTTCGTATACGTAGCGTGGAAGCTGACGACGGTTTACTGAATCATAAATAACATCAGCAACTTGATTTTCGGTTGGCATGTCGCCGGTTAGTAGCAAATAAAACAGACCTTCAACGTATGGCATATTTGCACCCTGAGGTTTTGGTAATTTTTCAAAAACTTCGGGTAATGTATAACCTCTGTATCTAATTCCTTCGTAAGGATCGAGATAAGAAATATCAGTAACTAAACTTTTGATGCCACGCATGCCACCAATTACTTGCTGTACAGAAACTTCGCTTATAACTTTGTCGCCATGTTCAGATAGTAATTTTTTAATTCGTGGACGGTGCTCTTGAATTTTGTCGTGTAATTTATTTTTTAAATTTGTCATAATAATTTGGTTTATTAGGAAAATCTTGCCTTTAAATTTTCATCTAAAGCTTCAAGAAATTGTTCGGTTGTTAAATAATGTTCAAGTTTAAGGTCTTTACCATGTACTATAAGAGCAAGGTCTTTTGTCATTTTGCCTGATTCTACAGTTTCAATGCACACATTTTCGAGTGTAGTTGCAAAATCCATTAGCTCCTTATTTCCATCTAGTTTGCCACGATGAGTTAATCCACGTGTCCAAGCAAAAATTGATGCAATTGGATTGGTTGATGTTGGATTGCCTTTTTGGTGTTCACGATAATGACGTGTAACTGTACCATGTGCAGCTTCGGCTTCTATTGTTCTTCCATCGGGAGCCAGTAGCACTGATGTCATTAACCCCAATGAACCAAATCCTTGGGCAAGGGTGTCCGACTGAACATCACCATCATAGTTTTTACAAGCCCAAACAAAGCCACCATCCCACTTAAGTGCTGCTGCAACCATGTCGTCAATTAATCTGTGTTCGTATGTGATACCTTTTGCTGCAAATTTTTCTGCAAATTGATTTTGATATATTTCCTCAAAAATATCTTTAAATCTACCATCGTATTTTTTAAGAATGGTATTTTTTGTACTTAGATATAATGGCCATCCTTTTTCGAGAGCTTTATTAAAGCATGACTTAGCAAATCCTTTTATTGATTTATCGGTATTATACATTGCCATGGCAACGCCATCACCATCAAAATCATGAACAGTATAACTTTGTATTTCACCACCATCTTCGGGAGTGTATGTTATTGTAAGTCGTCCTTTTCCTTTTGTAACAAAATCGGTAGCGCGGTATTGATCACCAAATGCATGACGACCAATAACGATTGGTTTGGTCCATCCAGGTACGAGTCGAGGTATATTTGACATCATGATTGGCTCACGGAAAACTGTTCCGTCGAGAATATTACGAATTGTTCCGTTGGGTGATCGCCACATTTCTTTTAATCCAAACTCTTCAACACGTTGTTCGTCGGGAGTAATTGTTGCGCATTTTACACCAACACTATATTTTTTAATGGCATTGGCGGCATCTACTGTAATTTGGTCGTTAGTTTCGTCTCTTTTCTCGATACCTAAATCATAATATTTAAGATCGATATCAAGATAGGGTAGTATTAGCTTGTCTTTGATCATTGCCCAAATTATTCGGGTCATCTCATCACCATCCAGTTCAACAACAGGATTAGCTACTTTAATTTTATTCATAATCTATATTAATTTATTATTGTTACAGTTTTGCAAATACACATCTAATAAATGTGGATGTGTCCAATATTGGAGGCGGTAAAGGTAGGAAAATTAGTAGTTTAAAATTGTTAATTATACACAAAATTATAATTTATAATAGGTTTAAATTAAGCTGATTACTGTTAATTGTTTAACAATTATTGATGAAATAATATTTTTTACTACACAGCTAAATTAAAATCAGCAAATACTTGTATTTTGAACTAATGTTCAATATTTTTGCACATTATTATATAAACCAATGTCACCTCGTCCAAAACGTAATCGTCAGCTCGATGAGCCTCCAGTTGTAACTGGTTTTATTCCAAGAAATGGTGATTATGATCCTAAGGATGCCGTAATTCTACATTTTGAAGAATATGAGTCCATAAGACTCTCAGATTATGAAGGGCTTACACAGCTTAATGCATCAAAACGACTTAATGTTTCGCGACCAACATTTACCCGAATATACGATGCTGCCCGTAAAAAGGTAGCAAAAGCTTTTGTGGAGAATAAAAGTATTTCCATAGAAGGTGGAGATGTAGTTTTTAAGGATAATTGGTACCATTGCAATCATTGTCAATCTGTTTTTAAGATTAAGGGCGATTTTATTGCAGATGTAACTTGCCCGGTTTGTAAAGATAGTGGTGTTTTAAGCATACAAGATTCTGGCAATTGGCCTGTAAATATTCGACGAAGGCAAAATAGAGGTAGGCATAAACAAGGTATGGAAGGCAACTGTATATGTCCTAATTGTGATTTGCTGTTACCGCATGAGGCTGGCGTTCCGTGCAGTAGTTTGCTGTGCCCTAAATGTGATATCCGTATGATTCGAGAAAACTCGGAACATCATAAATTAATATTAAATAAACGTAAATAATTATACAATGAAAAAGCTTGCATTACCAACTGAGGGTGGAAAATTATCTCATCACTTTGGACATAGTAGGGAGTTTTATTTTTTTGAAATAGAAGGCAATAGTATCATTAATAAATATATTGGTGAGCCGCCGCCACATGCTGAAGGAACGATCCCCCGATGGCTCGCATCTGAAAAAGTGACGGATTTGCTGGTTGGAGGAATTGGTCCAAAGGCCATCGATATACTTTATGGATCTGGCATAAATGTTTTCGTAAGCGTTGAGGTAGATACAGCTGATAGTCTTGCATTGGATTTTATAAATGGAGATCTTAAGTTCGGACAAAATTATTGTCATCACTAAAATCAAGGAGTCAATAAACAATAGTTGGCAGTCTTCAGTTGGCAGTCATCAGTCATAGTCAATAAAAATAGTCAATAAACAATAATCAATAAAAAGATGGATACAAAAAAGAGTGGATTTACGTCTAAACTAGTACATGCAGGGAGTGTTCCTGATCCTTTGGGTAGTGCGGTAACACCAATTTACCAAACATCAACTTTTAGTTTTAGAGATGCAGATCACGGTGCTAGATGCTTTTCTGGAGAAGAAAAGGGGTATATCTATACACGAATTGCAAACCCAAATATTAATGAGCTTGAAGTAGCAGTTGCTGAACTAGAAAATGGGTTTGGTGGTATCGCTGCTTCATCAGGTATGGCTGCTGTTAATATTGTATATTTAACCATGTTAGGCCAAGGTGATCATATGATTAGTCATAATGCAGTATACGGCCCATCACGAGGGATAATGGAGAAACTATATCCTAAATTTGGAGTTGAGTACGATTACGTTGATACAACAAATATTGAAAATATTGAAAAAGCGATTAAGCCTAATACAAAGTTGCTTTATCTTGAAACACCTGCAAACCCAACCATGGGAATTGCTGATTTAAAAGCTTGTGTTGCACTTGCTCATAAACATGATATTAAAGTTTGTGTTGATAATACTTTTTGTAGCCCGTATTTACAGCGCCCTCTTGATTTTGGAGTTGATATTGTACTACACTCAATGACAAAATTTATAAACGGTCATGCTGATATTGTTGGCGGTATTATAGTTGCTAAAGATGAAGATCTTTACAATGAGCTAAGGTATATTATGGTAAATGTTGGGTTTAATATGGATCCTCATCAAGCTTGGTTAGTACGTAGAGGGTTAAAAACTTTATCCATAAGAATTGATAAAGCACAAGAGAATTCAATAAAAGTAGCTGATTTCCTTGAGGCACATCCAAAAGTTGACTGGATATTATATCCTGGTTTAAAATCACATCCACAATATGAACTTGCAAAGTCACAAATGGATGGTCCTGGTGCAATGATTTCGTTTGGTGTAAAAGGCGGTCTTACTGCTGGTAAAAAAGTAATGGATAATGTTCATTTGGCATTACTTGCTGTTTCACTAGGTGGCATAGAAACTCTAATTCAACATCCAGCATCAATGACGCATTCAAAACTATCAAAAGAAGCTCGCGAAAGTGCCGGGATAACTGATGGTTTGGTTCGTTTATCTATAGGTATAGAAAATATTGAAGACATTATTGCTGATCTTGATCATGCTTTATCAATGGCTTAATATTATTAAGCAATAAATTATATTAAAGCCTGTTATTCTGTAGCAGGCTTTTTTTATGTCTTGTATTTTTTATTACATTCGTAGCTTAATCTTGTCTGAATAAAAATCGATATTAAACGAGCAATTCGTAACAATATGAAAAAATAAATTAGCATATTGATGCATGTGTTATTAAAGTTTAGAATACTACTTATCTTAATTTTGTTTTCAACATCATTTATGTTGAAGTCGCAAAGCGTTGCCCTGGTACTAAGCGGAGGTGCAGCAAAAGCATACGCTCACATTGGTGTTATTAAAGCATTGGAAGAAAACAATATACAAATAGATTATATTGTTGGGAGTTCCATGGGTGCATTAATTGGAGCGTTGTATTCCTCTGGTTATACAATTGATGAAATTAGAGAACTTTTATCTAATCCTGAATTTTTAAATATCACAAAAGGTAGTAATAAAGGAAGTGGTTGCTTCTATCAGCAAAATGAACCCAATGCTTCTTTTGTTACTTTTCCGTTTAATATTGATAAAGGATTTAATATTCATTTGCCGTTAAATGTTTATGATTTTCAGAAGATTGACTATGCTTTGATGGAGTATTTCTCAAGTGCATCTGCTCATTCGGGAAATAATTTTGATAGTTTGATGATCCCATTTCGTTGCGTAGCTGCAGATATTGATTCGAGTAGGCTTGTTATATTCGATCATGGTAATTTGGCAAAAACAATTCGTGCATCAATGACGTTTCCCTTCATGGTTCGGCCTGTAAAGATAGATGGTGTTGTGCTTTTTGATGGAGGTATGTATGATAATTTTCCAGTGAGTGTAGCAATAAAGGAGTTTAATCCCGATTTTGTAATTGGAAGTAAAGCTGTGGATAATTTCTCTTCACCAAATCCTGACGATCCTGTCTCGCTAATGCAAAGTATGTTAATGTCAAAAGCAAATTTTGGTATTGATTCGTTGGTTGGGCTGGTAATAGAAACTAAGTCAGGTGAAGAATCAATATTTCAGTTTTCCAGAATTAACGATTATATTGACAGTGGATATGTTGCAGCATTGCAAATGATGCCTCAGTTAATCGCTAGAATTGATACCAGTAGTTCACATATTTCAATATCTGAGAAAAGAGATAAATACAACGAGAGTTTAACGAAAACTACAATTGGAAGTATTTCAGTTTCTGGATTAAGTAAAAGGGAAACCCGTTATTTTACGAAGTTAATTGGCAAGAGTAATGACTATGGTGATTCAGAAAGTTTCAATGAGTTTTATGATAGGCTTTTGTCCAACGAAAATGTTACTAATGTATATCCCGAAATTATTTTTGATACGATAAACAGTAGTTTTAATTTAAATTTGATTATTAAAAAATCTGAGCCATACTATCTTCAAGTGGGAGGGTATATTTCATCGTTGGGTGTAAATGAGGGTTTTGTAGAGTTTGGGTATAAATATCTTGGCAGTTTGGCAAAAAGTTTCAGCATTAGTTCCTATTTTGGGACTTTCTACAATAGTATAGCAGGAATGGGAAAAATCGAATTTGCCGGTAAATTACCTATCTATTTGAAAGTTAATTTGCTTGTGTCTCGTAAAAACTATTTTAGTAATGCACGATATTTTTATGAAGATAAATTTCCCGCCTATATTATTTCGGATGAAAACTATGTTGAATTGTCAACAGGAATCCCTGTGGGTAAATACACTTCTGCTTCTGTGGGAATAAGTAATATTAATGCATATTTTCAATATTACAAGGACAATCAGTTTACTAGAACAGATACTGCTGACGCTTCGAACTTCTACTTCCTTTCGCCTGCATTTGAGTTTGATTATAACAGTTTAGATAGAAAACAGTATGCATCAAAGGGCAGTCAGTTGTATTTTGGAGGTGGTTACTACTTTGGAAATGAAAAGTACACTGCAGGTTCGGGTAAATCTCCTGCCGATGAGGTTACTAAAGATCTTGGGTACTATACCCTGTCACTGAGATATTTAAATTATTTTCAGTTATCAAATACCCTATCCCTGGGATTGTCAACACAATTTAGTATTTCATCAAAGCCATTGCTGGATAGTTATATATCAAGTTTGCTACTGGCAACACCTTATGAGCCAATTCCGGTTATGAAAACCCTTTTTCTTGAAAATTATCGTGCTAATAATTTTGGTAGTGTTGGTGCTTCGCTAGTATATGAGTTTTATGGAAGGTTCGATTTTAGACTTGATGGCTATTATTATGTTCCATATCAAAAAATACTTAAGAATTCTACTGATAATACAGCTTATTTGAGTCCGGCATTCTTTTATCATTATTCACTTGGATCGGCTCAGCTAACATTTCGTCCACCTGTGGGAATTATAACAGTATCTGTAAATTACATTGATAAGCCCGGAAATAAAGTAGGGTTTTTAATAAACATCGGATACTTGATTTTTAATAAATCAAAATTAAATAGATAGCAGTTGCTATTTAGATTAATTATGAATTTTAAAAGGCATTCTTATATTGTTTTATTGCTAAATTTGTCGACTTGTTATTCTAACGAATTGAAAATAAATTAAATCTATGAACCGTGGTTTGTTTGCAAACTTATCGGATATAATGTAAAGTATTAAATGATGGAAACTAAAGAACAACCTATTCAGAATCATGAAGAAGGAACCACTCCAGTTAGTAATGAAGAGCAGAAATCATCTGAAAATTTAAAAGTTGATGATGAAAAAGACCCATCTAATAAAGATGATGTTCCTAGTCTGCAAATATCAGATCAGGAAAAAGCTGATATTATTAATCTGATTCAAGGAAAAAAACTTGAGATTGTTACAGTTACTACAGATATTAATGTTGAGCTGCCTGAATCAAATAAATTGCTTGAAAACCAGATAAATGAATCTGATAAGGCTGAAATTATTAATTTGATACAAGGTGAAAAAACACAAGTTGTTGCTGATGAGCCTGTGGTTAAGGATGAATTAGCACAAGATGATGCAAAGGGAGATGGAAAGCAAATTAGTGTTAGTGAAAAAGAAAACATTGTCAACTTATTGCGTGGTAATATAGAAAAGAGTAGTTCTAAAAAGTCATTTGACAATATTGATTTCGAAAGCCTTAATAAGCAAGAGCTTGTTCATGCACTTGAGGAAGTTGTTGAAGAACAGGATATTTCAATAATTAAGTCGAAGGTTGCAAAAATTAGCACATCATTTTATAAACATAACAAGGAAGATAAGCAAAATGAGCTTAGTGCTTTTGTTGCTTCTGGTGGAAAAGAAGAAGAATTTTCACATGTTGAAGATGAATTTGAGATAAGGTTTAATAAAGCAATTGGCGCATATCGTCACAATAAAGCAAAGTTTACTCAAAACCTTGAAGCGCAGAAACAAACAAATCTTATACTGAAACATGCTCTACTTGAAGATCTAAAGGAATTAATTGCTTCCGAGGAAACTCTCAAGAAAACTTATGATGAATTTAAAAAGTTACAAGAGAAGTGGAAAGAAATCGGGATGATTCCTGCAACCGAACTTAGAAACTTGTGGCAGAGTTATCACTTTTTAGTTGAAAAGTTTTTTGATAAAGTTAGAATAAACCGTGAACTTCGTGATCTTGATTTAAAAAAGAATCTTGAAGCTAAAATTGCTCTTTGTGAGAAAGCTGAAGAACTAATTGTTGAGAAATCAATTATAAAGTCATTTAAATTATTACAATTTTATCATGATAAATGGCGTGAAATAGGTCCTGTTCCTGCAGATGTGAAAGATGATGTTTGGGAAAGGTTTAGAGGAATAACTGATAAAATTAACATCCGTCGTAAGGAGCACTATAAGGAATTACAAGAGGAGCAAGAAGTAAATTATGAAGCGAAGAAAGTTCTTTGCGAAAAAGCAAAAGAGGCTGTAGAACAGTCGGTTGAGTCTCTAAAGGGATGGCAAAAATCTACTGATAAAGTAAATGAATTACTTAGGGTTTGGAAAACAATAGGTCGTGCGCCAAAAGCTAAGAATGATGAAATTTGGGCTAATTTTAAAGGCTCTTTAGATAAGTTTTTTAAAGCTAAGCGTGATCATCTTAGTGAGATTAAGGAGCAACAGGTTAACAATTACAACTTAAAACTTGATCTTTGTGTAAAAGCCGAATCTGTAAAGGAAAGTACCGATTGGGGTAGCACTACTCGAGAGCTTATTGGTTATCAAAAGGAATGGAAGAGTACTGGCCCCGTACCTCGAAAATATTCCGATAAAGTTTGGAAAAGATTTAGAGCTGCTTGTGATAGTTTCTTCAACAGAAAATCGGAGCATTTTAAGAATATTCACGGAGTTGAAGATGCTAACCTTAAAAGTAAAAGAGAACTTGTTTCCAATATTAATAATTTTAAAGTAGGTGATGATAAAAATGCCAACTTAACTGCTCTTAAAGATTTCCAAAAGTTGTGGATGGAGATTGGTTTTGTACCTTTTAAGGAAAAAGATAAAATACAAAATGAATATCGTGCGGCAATAGATCAGCTTCTTGAAAAAATGGATGTTAATAAATCAGAGCTTTCTGTTTCTGATTATAAAGATAAAATGGAGATTCTCAAAAGTGGTCCTGATGCTGATATACGATTATCCAAGGAAAGAGCTTTTGTTAGTGCCAAAATCCGTAAAATTAAAGAAGACCTTGATATTTGGGAAAATAATATTGGGTTCTTCTCAAGCTCAAAACAATCAAGTAAATTGGTAGAAGATTTTGAACATAAAATCGAAAAAGCAAAATCTGAAATTGAAAACTTGAAAAGCAGGCTTAGGCTAATTAATTAATGCCTCTAATTAGTATATTTCAATTTCCAACATTACCAATTAAACATGTGGTTGAGCAATCACATGCATGCCCACTTATGTTAATTATCAGTACTATCCGAAACTTTTTGTTTATTTATAGGTATGTTTATTTGTTTATGTTAATGATAAACAGGGATCTATATGTTTTGGTAAATAAACAGATAAGCAGTTTAAACAAATAAGCAAGTTTTATTTTATTGATAATCAGTTATGTAATTTGTTATTGTAAACTTTCGGGGGTTAGTGGTTAAATATGTAAAGTTGGTGCTAATCTTTAATGACTGATTAGGTTGTCTTTTATTAAACTAATAGATGTTGTTACTCCATTAATCTGGCTCACAGCCTTAATTAAACTGTGGTTTTTCGCTATCCAGTAATTGTATTCGATTGTGTTATTGTATGATATTACCACACGGGTGTGATATACATTACTGTAGGTGCGATTATTTAGTTCGAAGGTGTTAAGCATTTCAATATTGGTGTACGACCCAATTTCATCA
Source organism: Bacteroidota bacterium (assembly GCA_045267845.1). Taxonomy (GTDB): domain Bacteria; phylum Bacteroidota; class Bacteroidia; order Bacteroidales; family F082. Next base: position 55,749 of record JASFZK010000069.1, read on the forward strand.
CCCATAATTACTTCTTCTCCAAAAGGAAACTGAGGTAAAAAAACCAAGTGATACGACCCATCACTTTTGTACAAACGTAGTAGCGAATTCATCTCACCCGATGTAACTTCATAATTACCGGCAGTTAACTCATGTTCAATGATGTCAAAATTGTTTGAACCGATGTACATTTCAACTGCCTGATAATTAAATGCATTCTGTGCATCATGAAACCTTTTTGAGTCAGTTTCACCTGTGATCTTTATTGTATCCAACGCAAGCGTGCTATCATTTTGAAATATCCAGTAACTGTCAGGTTCAAACCAACAGTACTCAGCAAACTCATCCGATATTTTATAATCTGGCGTACTAATATTAGCGTCAGAGCTGGAATTAGTACAACTACTAATTAGCAAAGCAATGATTAAAATAATTGTAATTTGCGAGGTATTAAGGCCGT
>JASFZK010000070.1:0-17202 GCA_045267845.1 Bacteroidota bacterium
TATAATAAAGATAATTTCTTTGTCTCATGTTTTTCGTGATTGTGGTTTTACAATATGTTTTGCCAGACTAAATATGTTTTGTGTTATTAAAACTATGTCCGCTTTATCTATTATGGGTGACAGTTTTTCTAATCCTTGTAATAATGAGTATTTGAAGCGTATTGGAGCAACTGTTTCAACAATATGGGCAAGTGTTTGTTTTGAGGCATTTTTTAACCGTGGCTCAATTTGAGGTTTAATAAACCTAAGTCCTTCCAATGTTCTTTCTTCAATGACAGATAGCTGCATATATCGCCTTTCTCTTACTTTAATAAGTTTAGATGCAATGTCAAATTCCTCATTTATCATTTTCATTACTTGCTCACTGCCATTTTCCTTATCTGGATGGTGCTGTTTACTCAGCTCTCTCTTTTGAGCTTTGAGTTGGTCTGTTGTGGTCGATTTTGAGACATTAAAATAATTGAAGTTCATACGATAATTGGTTTAAAGTGATTTAGGTGGCAACTGTCCGAAATATTTTTCAATAATTCCTATTTGTTTTCCAAAAAACAGACGTTGTTTTCCATATTCGTAGCCTGCTTTCTTGAGTTCTTCCTCAAGACCTATGCAATTAATAAATTCTATTCTGAACTTGCTTTCTGAAATGCCGTACCTACTTGCAATCTCAGCAATATTCATTGCTTTTTCTGCCATTTGATTTAAGTGTTTATGAATTGTTAATTTGAATGTGCAGTTTGAATCAATAAGTTTTTATTATTTTGGGATTAAAATTTGGGTCAACTTTTAATGTCTCAATTATTTCATCACTAATATTGCATTTAATTTGTGCCCAAAGTATTTTACTATTGTTATTGTTAAAGTATTTACGCAACGCCCTAATTCCCTGCTCCCTACTCTTTTTGTCAAGGTTTATAAAGGAGTGATAAGTAAATTCCTTCTTGTAAGAGTCTTCTCTTGTGCAGTTGTAATATTCACCTACAAGCCTTGTAAGACTGTCTTCTTTGCTAAATGCCGGCATACTTATTTGTTATTATTGAATTTTGGTAATTGCCCACCGTTACTATTTGCTACTATTTTGAAGAATGCATTAAATGTTGATTCACTATGCACTGTATTTCGTAGACTTTCAATCTGCTGTTGGTAAACCTCATTGATTGGGTTCTTGTTATAAGCACGTACAGACTGCATTAGTCGCTTTTGATCAGTTTGGTAGAGCTTATGCTTTCCCCACTTTCGCTTATTTTTATGCCATTGGGGATTATCAAAGCCTTTCGGGTTATTTTTATCGAAATACGGTTTAGGGTATGGTGTGTATCCTGGATTATTTTGTTTAAACCTTCGTGCATCTTCAAGGCGTGATGAATAACTGGTCCACGCACTTTCAATACCGATAAAAGAATTGATATTACCAAAGTAGTGATCGGTAACATATTCCACAACTTCATTAAAATACGAGTTATGAAGTTCAAATGTCTTTGGTAGCAAGTACTCTATCATTATTTGAACCATCAAAAGCGCATAACTCCGTCTCATTTTTTTGATTTCGATCTCAGTATTTTTTAATTTTTCCTTTGCTGTGGATACTTTGGCGTTATATTGCCTATCAATGTTTGCCTTGATAATATTGAGTCTGGTTTTCCCTGGGTCTGTATCTGGAGAATAAACTCCTTTTACAATATTAGCTTGTGATTTATTTTGCGGTGGCAAACTCTTCTTGTCCGCAATATTTTGTTTCCATTCCTGTAAAATTTCAGGGGGAATGTTGATCCCTAATGGATTTTCTTTAGTTGACTCAAGAGAATTAATTGCACATTTTCGTGTGTTTCCATTTATGTTTCCATCTGTTTCCACTTGTAATCTCTCAAATTTATTTGAGTCCGCTTTGTGTATTATTATTTTATTAGAATAGTTTCTATAGCCTACGTGATTAGGGCGACAATTTGTCATTTTTTGCAAAGAGAAAGCCTTGTCTGGTATGGCTTTCCAATAATTATCTTTTTGTACTCCATCAGCAATTTCCAGTAACATGGGATTAAAAACAATGCTAATATTTCGTTTTCTGCCATGGAAAATCTTAATTATCACATTTGCCAATTCCAGACGATCCATTAGCCTTTGAACAGTACGAGTGCTTAGTTTTCTTTTTTTAGCAATCACAATATTGTTAGTAGTAATCTTTATCTGACCATCCATGTCAAGTTTCATAAATGCAAAGTTCCCTGACGATTCTGCTATTGTCCTAGATAATCTCATTCTTTCCATTAAAAAATGATGCAGAAGTCTCATTATTTCTAAATGGTTTCCTCTTAATCTTTCCCCCAGTGGTTTATCAGCATTGTAGATATCCATATATTTTTCGAAAGCTTTATCGCTTCTTTCTTTTTGTAAAATGGGTTGGTCTATTATCATGGCATTTGTTCTTCAAGATTTGTATTTACCTTGTGAATTACTTCAATAATGCCTTGATGATTAGTAATTATGAGTATGGCAGTATTTGGACCATAGGTGAAGGCATATATACTGTTTACCTTCAATTCAATTCCCATTTGTATTGAAAACTCATCTATTAATTCGAGTTCCTTTAGAATAGATATTGTAAAATAATCATGTTGCTCTTCATTATGAATAAGGTGTGTTTGCAGAAATTGTCTAATTTCTATGCAATTGTCAACCAATAGTTTTATTGATAAGGGTAGCTGTTTCTTGTTTTTATTAATTTTGCCTAGTGTAATCATGCAGTTTTTCTGTTTGATTATAAAATCAGGGGGATATTTTCACCCTGTTCGATTGGGTACTACCAAAAAGACAATGTCCATTTGGTACATTTTCCAATCTTTTTTTGTTAACCGAATAAGGGTGCTACGTTTTGCCGAACAATCACCCTTTTTCGGTTTTTTAATAATGAGTGGGGGAGAACTAATACTTAGTTAGTAAGATTAGCCCCAGCCCCCTATTTACTCATTTTCGTGTATCTTTACTTATTAATGATTTTATACCAACTAATAATTCCAATGACTTTTCTTTTTTATTGATATTTTCACTAATTCGTTCAATCATTCCAGTTTTGCTTGTATCAATCCTAAACTTATCACCTTTTCTGTTTAGCTGAACTGCTCCAACCTCACTAATTCCTGCTATAAGTATTGTACAATCATCAATAGTATAACTGCTTTTACTGGCTAATTCCTCAACGGACATATATTTCTCACTAGAAAATTTCGAAAACTTGGCAACAAGTTTTCTATAGGTCTCCTAAATCTGTTTTATTTCTTTTGTTGTCATATTACTTCTATTAAAGAATGATTGAGATAATTATTCATTGCAATTTTGGAATAGAACTTTGCCTTACCAAATTTTGCCAATGGGATATTGTGTTTTTCGCAAAGCTTCTTCAAATGAACAGGATCTCTTGTACTAAGTAAGTTAAGCATTTCTTTCTCACTCATCCAATCATTAAGGAATGAACTACTCTTGGTATCACTCCCTTTTTCTATTATTTCCACAGCCTTTTGTGCTGTGCTGTTTGCGACATCTGATATCGCATTAGCGATATCCTCCAAATCAACTAAAAGTTTTGTGGGTATTACTTCCATTTTTATTTACTTTTGCACATGTTATGTTTTAATAAATAAGCAGCACTTTGTAGAAAGTTATGCTATTATTTTTCAAGTAATCATGACTCTTGTATGCAAATAAGTTTGGAGATATCAAAAACCGAATATACTGCTTTTAAAGTTTTTTTATCATCTTTACACTTAATTTATTTGACATATATTTTTTTAGATGTCATATTTACGCTGCAAAACTATGAATGATATTTAATTTATCTAACATTATTGCTAATTTATACTTATTCTAAGTTACTATGAATCGTTTCAAACTTAATATCAGGTACATTAGAGGTTTAAAACAATTGACACAAGAGCAATTATCTGACGAATTAGGAGTTAAGAGAACAACTATTGTTAATTGGGAGCAAGGATTATCTTACCCAAAGATGGAACTACTGTTTCATCTAAAGGAATATTTTGAAGTTTTCCTTGATGATCTTCTGATGTCAAATATGGAAGATGTGGCACTATTAGCAAAAGAGAAAATTATAAATATTGAAGATGAATCCAAGATTAAGGACCAAGCCTCATTTTATGATAAATTAGATCATAGTACTGATATGATATTGAAGGCTAATCTTAGATTGATTGAGAATAATAATTTAATGACAAAGTCAGCAGAGTTAAATGCTGCCAGTATTGATAAGTTGGTAACTTTATTGTCGGAAAAAAAAGAATAACAAAATTTACTACTTTAGCCTCCTCAATTTTTAAGAAAAAAAAGTTTAATTTTTAATATAAATATAATTGGAGAAACTAGATTATTATATAAACAAGGTACAGGGTTATGTATTTACTTGCAAATCACTTGCAAATTATTTTTCATCTAGCTTATTCAAATCAATACAAATATCTTTTATGATATTGATTTACAGTTCTTACAGTACTTTATGGAGAGGTGTCCGAGTGGCTTAAGGAGCACGCTTGGAAAGCGTGTGTACGCCAAAAGTGTACCGCGGGTTCGAATCCCGCCCCCTCCGCAACCAGTTTGCAGTAATATTGAATATTGTGCGTTAAACAGAAAAGTAATTTTTGGCCTGACTTTTGTTAACTTATGCATGTTAGTTAGTTGCTGAATAGCAAGTACGCATTAATCATCAAAATTGAAATAATAATATTTTTTTGTTGTAGAACAAAATATATTTATAACTTTGTCCGTTCATAAAAAGTAAATTTAAAACCGAAAATAATTTTTACAATCATGAGAAAATTCATTGCCTTTTTATCATTAGTTATGTTGTTTGGCGTTGTATCGTCAAACTATGCTTATGCACAGGATTATATTGCTGAAGACACAACAGCTATTGCCGAAACAATTGCAGGTGATTCAACTACAACTGCCGAAGAAATTGCTGAGGACGTTGCTGAAATGTCAATAGATCCTGAGAAACCATTGTCATTTCACCAAATCTTAAAAGAAAAGTTTATTGAAGGTGGACCTGGATTTATGGGTATCGTATTGTTAGTTCTAATCTTTGGTCTAGCCATTAGCATCGAACGAATAATCTACTTAAGCATGGCATCAATAAATACTAAAAAATTATTAAGTGGTGTTGAAGATGCACTTAATAGTGGTGGTATTGATGCTGCAAAAGATGTTGTTCGTAACACAAAAGGACCTGTTGCTAGTATTTTTGGCGAAGGTTTAAACCGTTATGATGATGGTTTAGGTGAAGTTGAGAAATCAATAATTGCATACGGAAGTGTTGTTACCGGACGATTGGAAAGTGGCGTTAGCTGGCTTTCATTATTTATTGCACTTGCCCCTATGCTTGGATTTATGGGTACTGTTATAGGTATGATTAAAGCCTTTGATGACATTGCTGCTGCTGGTGATATTTCACCAACCGTAGTTGCTAGTGGTATTAAAGTAGCTCTTTTAACAACTGTATTTGGACTTATCGTTGCTATTATTCTTCAAATCTTTTATAATTTTATTATTTCTAAGATTGAAAACTTAATAAATGACATGGAAGATAGTTCTATTGCATTCATTGACATTATAAACCAATACAGTAAAAAATAAGAATCATGAAAGATAGTATTGCGAATATTACAAAATGGATTTTATATCTGTTGCTCGTGCTATCAGTGGTTCCAGGTGTGTTATTTTATGCTGGGCTACTTGATACAGAAATCTTTATAAACTGGGCAAAAATATTGCTTATAGTTGCTGCCATAGTAATGGTTATATCACCAATTTATGGGTTTATTATTAATCCGCAGAATATGCTTAAGATGATTATAAGCATTGTTGGTATGGTTGTTGTGGTTGGCATAGCATATATGCTTGCTGGAAACGAATTTACCAGTTATCGCCTTGAAGAGTTAAACGCAACTATTGAAACATCTAAGCTAGTGGGCATGGGTTTGATTGCCACCTATATTGCTTTTGGACTTACGATTATTGCAATTTTTTATTCTTCAGTAGTTAAACTTTTTAAATAAACTAAATTATGGCTAAAAGAGCAGCCCCCGAAATAAATGCTGGTTCGATGGCAGATATTGCCTTCCTGCTGCTTATCTTTTTCCTTGTTACTACAACAATGGATGTGGATTCGGGTATTACCCGGCGGTTACCACCACCAGCTTTGGATGACGTTGAAGATGTTCCTGTAAAAGACAGGAATGTACTTAAAGTACTTATTAATAGTCACGATCGTCTTTTAATTGATGGTAAACCAGGTAACGTAAGTATGCTTAAAACAAAAGTTATTGATTTTATGGCCATCCACCATAACGATGATAGTTACCCTGAATATAATACAAAGTTTATTGAAGAACTTGGGCTTGAAATAGAGATGTCGAAAGGTATTATTTCGTTGAAGAATGATAGGGGTACGTCGTATGAAATGTATATTGCAGTTCAAGATGAGCTTGCAAAAGCTTTCCACGAAATGAAGGATGAGTTATCGCTTAGGATATATGGACTGAAATACGACCAGTTAATTAATAAACAAGAAACCAAGGCAATTAATAAGGCTGTGCCCGTTCGTGTTTCGGAAGCAGAACCTGAAGATATAGGAGGTAAATAATAATGTCAAGATTTAAATCAAAAAAAGGAAAAGAATCCCCTGCGATTAATACATCGTCATTACCTGATATTATATTTATGTTATTATTCTTTTTTATGGTAACAACTGTAATGCGCGAAGTAACACTAAAAGTTAAGCTGAAGTTACCGATGGCAACTGAGGTGCAAAAACTTGCTAAAAAATCATTAGTTAGTTATATATACATTGGGCCTCCGGTAAACTCAAAGGTACTTGGAACAAATTCAAGGATTCAGTTAAATGATGCTTTTGCAAAGATTGATAATATTCAAGAATTTGTAGCTCAAGAACGTGAAGATCGTGAAGAAGCTGATAGAAAATATATCACAACCTCACTAAAAGTTGATAGACTAACTAAAATGGGGATTGTTACTGATGTAAAACAAGAGCTTAGGAAAGCCGGTGCACTTAAAATTAACTATTCAACACTTAAGGGCAAACGATAACACTCTACACTTATTGAAAATCATAAAAAGGACTGCTTTATAAGACTGTCCTTTTTTTTTAGATTACTTTACAATATCAATTATACAAAGCAAATACTATCTATTTATACTATAGTATATAAGTGTAATTTAATATTTTTATTGGCAAGGCTACTTGCAGGTTTGCAAAACCTTTCAAATTAATAGCCATATTGGTTCCCTTAGACGTCTTAATCTTTTGTAGTAATATGGAGTATTTCATATGAATTTGAGGTTGCCATGCTATGATATTGTTGCAATATCTATATTTTCAGTACTCTGTCAGTGCCTTCTTTCTGATATATCATCATCATCAACCAAATCGTAATTAACAAACTGCCAATTATATAGACCATATTATTTGATGTGCCAAAGCTTTCCATTGACACTTTAATATATCCATTATAATGAAGGTAATAAATGATTGCTGATGAAGCATTATTTATAAAATGCGCAAAAATTGGAACCCATATATTACCTGTGAAAACAAATAAATAACCCAAAATAAGCCCTAGTAGTACCCTTGGCATAAAACCGAAAAATTGAAGGTGAATGGCACTAAATATTAGAGCTGATAATAAAACAGCAATGTGAATATTATTAACAAAACTATTAAACAACTTTATTAAAACACCTCTAAACATAAGTTCCTCACCAATTGCAGGAACCAATGCAACAATAAAAATATTTAACAGCAAACCAGAAACTGTATTGGCATTTAAAAAAATTAAAGTTAGACTTCTTGCCTGTTCCTCCTTTTCAACCATCCAGTCCTCTACACCAGATAAAAAGTCAGGAAAGTTGATTTGCCTGTTAATCTCGTCAAGGTAATTATTAAATGGTAGTATGGAATAAATTATTATCCCTCCTAATAATATGCTAATCAGTTTTGGAACTTTATTTATTGATAAATAATTTGTTACTGAACTGCTTACTAAAAACGAATAAAGCAAAGCTGGTAATACAAAAATGCCAATCTGGTTAATTACTTGATAATATTTAATAAATGATACAGCTCTGGGAGTATTAGGATTCGACACGAATGCGCTAATTTCAACTAATGAAACATTAAAAAATAACATCCCCGATACAAGTCCGGCAATAGCAAAAGTTATAGCAAAAACTAAAATTAATCCCAAAAGTAATAATAGCTTTCCCAAAGGAGTAATTGAACTAAAAAAAGCAGTACGTTTCATTATTTTAAAAAATTATTATTGAACCAGCAAAATTAATATTTTTGCACATATTATAATTGAAATTATTAAGACGCTTTGATAAAAATAGAAAATATAAATCTTGGAGAATTTCCAATACTACTAGCACCAATGGAAGATGTAACCGATCCTCCGTTTAGATACGTTTGTAAAATGTTTGGTGCAGATATGATGTATACTGAGTTTATATCATCAGAAGGACTAATTCGAGATGCAGAAAAAAGTGTTAAAAAACTTGATTTTGAAGAATTTGAACGTCCCATTGGTATTCAAATTTTCGGACATGATATCGACTCAATGATTAAAGCAGCACAATATGCCGAACGAGCAAACCCTGATTTGATTGATATTAATTATGGCTGCCCTGTGAAAAAAGTTGTAGCAAAAGGTGCAGGTTCAGGTATTTTAAACGATATCCCTAAGATGGTTAAAATGACTCAAGCCGTTGTAAATGCAGTTAATTTGCCAGTAACTATCAAAACACGTTTAGGATGGGATGACCAGAATAAAGATATAGTTGATATTGCAGAGCGAATTCAGGATACAGGAGTTAAAGCCATCACAATTCATGGGCGCACACGAACACAAAAATCTAGTGTACCCGCCGATTGGCAGTTAATAGGCGATGTTAAAAATAACCCACGCATGCATATACCTGTTTTTGGCAATGGCGATGTTATTGACGCTGTGTCGGCAAAATACTTTAAGGATAATTTTGGAGTAGACGGTTTAATGATCGGAAGAGGAGTTTACGGCAACCCGTGGATTTTTCGAGAAATTAAACATTATTTAAAAACTGGAGAAATATTACCATTACCCAATATAAATGAGCGAATAAGAATATGTACTATTCAACTAAAAAAATCTGTTCAATGGAAGGGTGAACGTCGTGGTGTACTTGAAATACGAAAACATTGGGGAACATATTTTAAAGGATACCATAGCTTTAAACAGTTCAGAATAAAATTAATGGAAACCGATTCCCTCGAAGCAATTATCCAAATACTAGAAGATATAAGAGTGTACTATTCCAAATAGCACTATCCCCTAAAGCTGGAATATCTGCTAAAATTAAGCTTATTTAACACCACATTACCTATTACATTAGTAGTTAATTGAATACTATGCTATTTTTCACTACTTTTGCACTCTGAAAAATTACTAATTAATTCATTATGGAAAAAAAGAGGGTGCTTTATGTAAATCAAGAAATTATGCCCTACCTGCCTGAGACTCACATTAGCAAGATAGGTCGATTTCTACCACAAAAAACGCAGGAATCCGGAAAAGAAATAAGAACATTTATGCCCCGTTATGGATTGGTTAACGAAAGGCGTAACCAACTTCATGAAGTTATAAGGTTATCGGGCATGAACCTAATAATTGATGATATTGATCATCCTCTTATAATTAAAGTGGCTTCAATACAGCAAGCACGGATGCAAGTGTACTTTATTGATAATGAGGATTATTTCCATCGTAAATTTTTATTTAGAGATAAAAAAGAAAAGTTTTTCGATGACAATGATGAAAGAACAGTTTTCTTTTCAAAAGGAGTACTTGAAACTGTTAAAAAACTAGGATGGGCTCCCGATATTGTTCATGCTAATGGTTGGTTTTCAAGCCTTATCCCACTTTATATTAGAACTGCATATAAAGACAACCCGATTTTTAGTGATTTGAAAATTATCTTTTCATTGTATGATGATGACTTTTCAGAAAGCTTCAAAAAAGGCTTTACCAAAAAAATTGTAATGAATGGGTTAGATGATAGCGACCTAGAACACTATAAAGACGGAACATACGTTTCTATGATGAAAGGAGCTATTGACCGTTCTGATGCATTAATACAGGGAAGTGCAAATGTAAATCCCGAAATACTTGCATACGCCAAAGCTTCTGGTAAACCTATGTTAGACTATATTGAAGATGAAGATTATTATGTTGCCTACAATAAATTTTATGATGAAATCATCGGTGAAAAAGAATAATTCAGTAATTTCATCCATTGCGATTAGCCTCATTTCTTTAGTTATTTTTTCCTTTGTGTTTACTTCCTGTTCCAAGGATCCGGGTAAAATTGGGTATGTAATTCAGCCTAACGACAGTAAACTTAATGTTGGTTTTACTGATACCACATCTATTTATGGATATTCAATAATTATCGATTCCATAAGATCCGACAAATTAAGTGTAAGCGCATTTGGTAGCCTTCGTGATCCTGTATTTGGAAGTACAACTGCCGGATTCTATACTCAATTTATCCCTTCAACTGGAGGTCATAGTTTTGGTGTGGAAAGAACTCTTGATTCGCTGGTACTTCAATTATATTATAATGGATATTATGGCGATACTAATGCCACCCTTACTGCCCACGTTTACGAAATGCTGGAAAACATTTATAAAGACAGTATTTATTATTCCAATAAGCAAATTGATATTGACCCTGTAGACTATAGTAATTTTACATTTTCGCCAAGACCAAGTGATAGTATTGTGAACATTTTTACTATCGATACAATAACAGATACAATAATTACTCCCCCGGCATTACGAATTAATTTATCAGATATTAACCCAAGCCTTGGACAAAAATTACTAGATGCCACCACTGATCAAATGGATAGTTTAGGTGTTTTTCAAGAGTTCTTTAACGGACTTTTCGTACAATCTCAACCCATTTATGAAGATGGCACTATGATCTATTTCGGGTTAACATCTGCAAATACGAAATTGTCGCTGTATTATAGTAGTAAACCTGATGACACATCTGCCATGGAGGATTCACTGCAATATAACTATTATATTTCAGCCACAAGTGCAACTATAAATAAGTATGAGCACGACTATAATACTGCCGATCCTGCTTTCAAAGCGCAAGTTTTAAATCACGATACCATACTTGGAGCACAACAGATTTATGCACAGGGATATGGTGGCATTCAGTCAGTTATCAAAATACCACATATAGTTGATTGGGCGCGGTTAGGTAATGTAGCCATTAACGAGGCTAAGTTGGTGCTCCCTGGAGTTGATAATGATAAATTTTTCGATGCTCCATATCAAATGTTTTTACTTGAAGTTGGTGACGATGGTATAGGCATTCCGCTGCCTGATCAATATGAAGGAGATTTCTATTTCGATGGGCTTTATAATGAGTCTAATAATTCATATGAATTTCGCATAACACGATATATTCAATCACTAATTAGTGATACTACGCTGCCCAACAATGGCTTGTATTTGTTCCTTTTTGGCGGATCAGTTCATCCTGAGCGGTTTATCTTCAAAGGCAATCAAATTGAAAGTGATTCCAGTACTAGGCTTAAGCTTGAAATTCTATATACTGATTTATAGATTTTTATAAATTATTATTTTTTGGGCGGATTACAGGCCTTACATTTGTAGTTGTTTCATGCCAATTGTGGTTTTGTAAGCAAATCGTGGGCTTACTTTGCTCGCCTACTTTTGCTAACAAAATCATCATCGGCATTTCAACAAGCTAACATTTCAGTCCCTACCGCAGAGTCCAGTAACCACTACATTTTTTATACTAAATATATAACTCATTGTTATTTTGAAGAATATAAAAATACTTAGCAAGTAAAAATTTCGATATAATGTTTTATTGAATTTTTTTTAAGCTATTTTTGTACCATAAAACTTAAAAATTATGTGTGGGATAGTTGCTTATGTAGGCCAAAAAGAGGCTTACAATATACTAATAAAAGGACTTAAAAGACTTGAGTATCGTGGTTACGATAGTTCTGGTATTTCATTACTAAACGATAAAATACATACTTACAAAACCACTGGCAAGGTTTCAGAGCTTGAAAAATTTGTCAATGGGAAATCTATTACTGGTAAAATAGGAATGGCGCATACACGTTGGGCAACTCATGGCGAACCAACTACAGAAAATGCTCATCCACACTTTTCACGAACAAAAACACTTTCAATAATCCATAATGGTATCATTGAAAATTATGCCTCATTAAAAAAAGAATTACAATCAAGAGGATATATCTTTGAGTCAGAAACTGATACCGAGGTATTGATAAACCTCATTGAAGATATTAGAATAAATGAAAATGTTCTTCTTGACGAAGCTGTTCGAATTGCACTATGCCAGGTTGTTGGCGCCTATGCCATCGTTATACTATCCACCGATCATCCAAATACAATAATTGTTGCACGTAAAGGTAGCCCATTGGTAGTTGGAATAGGTGATGGTGAATTTTATGTTGCTTCTGATGCAACTCCAATTATTGAATACACAAAAAATGTTGTTTATCTTGAAGATGAAGAGGTTGCTATTCTTACACGTGGCGAAGAAATGAAACTTACTTCCACTACTAATCAAGAAAAATCGCCATATGTTCAAGAACTTGAAATGAACCTTACTGAGCTTGAAAAAGGGGGTTACGAACATTTCATGCTAAAAGAAATTTACGAACAACCAAGGTCCATAAAAGATAGTTTTAGAGGGAGGTTAAATTCATCAACAGGAAATATATCACTTGGCGGCATTGTTGATTATGAACAAAAACTACTAAATGCAAAACGCATTATTATAATTGCTTGTGGTACCTCATGGCATGCTGGTTTAGTTGGTGAGTATTTAATTGAAGATATTGCCCGTATACCAGTGGAAGTTGAATATGCATCTGAATTTAGATACCGAAACCCAATAATCTCAGAGGAAGATGTTGTAATAGCAATTTCACAATCAGGCGAAACAGCCGACACCTTAGCTGCAATTGAATTAGCCAAAGAAAAAGGCGCAACAATACTTGGAATTTGTAATGTTGTAGGCTCTTCTATTGCCAGAGCAACACATGCAGGGTCATATACACATGCCGGACCAGAAATAGGCGTAGCATCAACCAAAGCTTTCACTGCTCAAGTAACTGTGCTAACTCTAATGGCATTACGACTAGCTCAACTTAAGGGCTCATTACCTAAAACTAAGTTTATGCAACTATTGCAAGAACTTGAGCGTCTTCCCGAAAAGGTAGAAGAAGCATTAAATGGAAATGATATGGCAGAGCTAATTGCAAATAAATATCAAAATGCAACAAATTTCCTTTATTTAGGAAGGGGTTACAATTTTCCAGTTGCACTCGAAGGGGCGCTAAAACTTAAAGAAATATCATACATTCACGCAGAAGGTTATCCTGCTGCAGAAATGAAACACGGACCAATTGCATTAATTGACGAGAATATGCCAGTTGTATTTATTGCACCGCACCTTGGCATTTATGAAAAGGTTGTTAGTAATATTCAAGAGGTTAAAGCCCGTAAGGGGAAGATAATTGCAATAGTTACTAAAGGTGATGTTGTTGTAAAAGAGTTAGCCGATTATGTAATAGAAATTCCTGAAACAGAAGAGGCTTTTGTTCCAATTCTTGCAACTATTCCGTTACAATTACTTTCATACCATATGGCTGTTAAGCGTGGTTGCAACGTAGATATGCCAAGAAATTTAGCTAAATCTGTAACCGTCGAATAGTATATTATTAGTACATAAAAAAAAAGGAAAAACAGTTGCTTTTCCTTTTTTTTATGTCTATTTGTTTAACTATTTATTAACCACAATTTTTCGTGTAACAGAATTGTTTCCAATAGTTATTTTATATAAATATATACCCGCCTCCACACCTGAAGTATTCCATGTAAAGCTATGAGTTCCTTGTTCCAAATTTTCTTCTTTTGAAATATCAGCAATTTTTCTACCTGTCAAATCAATAATACCTAAGCTGATTTCATTACTACTATCCATTTCAATTTCAATGGTAACAATATCACTAGCTGGATTTGGATAAGCTAGTACGTCAATATTATCTATTACATTATTGTCAATACCAGTCCAAAGGTAATTTATTCCAAAAAAGTATAGTATCTCTGCCATAACACCATCTTTTGTTGAACCCTCTTGATCAACAAGACCAGCAAACTCAAATGATGTACCAATGGTTTTATATATCTCATTTTCAAAGGATACTCCAATTCCATATTCAGGACTATCATTGCTAAACAATAGTACACTTCCTAATTTTGGAGCTATGTGATCAATATAATTATTTGCACCATCATATTCAAATGAATAGCCTTCCAAAATTCCATCTTCCTCTCCGAGTATTATTCCCAGATCATCAGCGCCATCAGCAACTCCATCAATATTAAATAACTCATGTGCTGTTGTTTGCGTATCAAAAAACCAGGCATCACCACCCTCCATATAAACTCTTCCTCCATCTTCCAAATATGCTGCAAGTAAGTCTCCTTCCATTGCATCCAGTGCATAATTATTTGGAAAAACACCCAAAAGAACAAATACCGATTGATAATCACCCATATCAGATGTCAAGTCGTTGGCAACATCATTTCCAACCTGTAACTCAGTAAAACAGGCGACCATCGAGTCCATCGAACTACTGTGTGATAAATCAAGTATTAAAACAGGCTTTTGTCCTATTCCTGTCCCTAACCAACCAGAGCCATTGATATTATTATCTGCCATGAAATTAACTTCAAAATTAACAAATGTGCCTTCAGGAGTACCACCCGCAGCAGTTACGCTAAAACTAGCTGTCCCACCTACTGAAGGAGCAATATTTCCAACAGGTATTATGTCATCGTTAATAGTTACATATTGATTTGATGTAAGCAACTCACACATTACACCATATGCTTCAGAAGATCCTTCATTTAGGATGTCAACAAAAATAGTAACGGTTTCTCCTGGCTCAATTTTTCCATTAATATTACCATCTGGATCATATATTTCATATCCGTAAAAAACTAATTCAGGCGAATGACCTGTTAACATAAACGAAGATTCCCAAATTTCTCCATTAATATCCGTAGCAGTTATTACAAAGTTCGCTATAATTTCATCAGGAATATCGTCAGATACAATAAACTGAAAACCATCAATTACCGAAACAGTATCATTTGCCAGTATATTACCATATGTTGCTTCAGTTGTAATAAGTTCAATATACTCACTAGTAGTTGAAATAGTTGCTGTAACACCAATAGCATCATCAACTCCAACATTCATCAGGCCAACAGTTAAAAGGATATCCTCCGAATAATCCATGAGACCATCGTTATTACCGGTAATATCATTTATTAAATTGGTTGCATAATAAATAAAAGTGCCTCCCGCAGGTACCGCATCAATTGTTGAAATATATGGTATATAATTAAATGCAGTTACAACAAAATCCATGGTGCCAATTGTACCCAGTTCATCAAAAGTAATGGTTGCAGCACCCCCTTCAACAGTTACTGAGCCAAGTATCTCTCCATTCATACTCAATGTTGCAAGAGCACCATCAGCATCACAAGTAATATTCATTGATGAAGCTCCTAAAAATAGTGAATCAGCGTGCGTTACCATCATTACTTGTGGCGCAGCGGTTCTAATTTCTAAGGAAGGATCACCAAAGATTGTCCATGTATCAGTCATTTCATCACCAGCGGAGCCATAAACATCATTCATGTTCATGCATCCATTCATGGCAATGCCACCAAATGTGCGTTTTATATTATCAGAATAAATTTCTGAAATAATATCATTCATTTCATCTTGTCCCCGCATCGGTGGATTCCAACTTTGGTTAATAGTTGACATAAAAGTAGCTATTGCTCCAGTTGGCTCACCGTTATTTTCTGCTCTCATCCAAGCTTCGGCAAAACAAGTGAAATCAACAAAATTCCCATTTACACATGCAACTGAAAAGATAAAAGGTAATTTCCCATTATTTGTAAGGTTATTAACGTGACTATTGGAAAAACCAGATGTGCTCCAAGCAAATTCACTACCATGGCCTGTATAATTAATAATTGATGCACCTGTATTTAATGCATCACTTACCATTGATGGGGTTGGGTTGCCAGTAGCATCATTACCTCCCTGGCTGCCATCATAAAATTCGTAAGCACTGGTGTAGGTGAAATCTAATAATGTTGTATTGATATTACGGTTATGCTGATAATCGTATTCATTGTCATCTCCGGGACCTTGATTTGATGCTACACCAATAATTTCTGAATACCAACCAGGCTCACTAATTGGATTTTGTTCATAATTTAAAACTCTTGTTACCTGTGTTACAACATGAGCTTCTGTTTCAGCAGAGAACCTTCCTATGAATAAATCAGGATAATGATCACTCCCAACAATATACGAATACTTAACATCTGAATCATTTCCTCCTGCATTGCTTGTTGGAACCTGAGCTGCGTCACCAACAAGAAGTACATATGTTAATCCATTATCATTATAATAATTTTCAATGTATTGCTCAATATCATAAGTTCCTCCTATGGTGGCCACATCAACAATCTCAACGGCAGTTCCTGACTTAATCTTCCAATCAATAAATGGTTGCATTTCATCCATAAAATCGGCATAAGAAATAATTAACATATTTCCCATTTCTTCCACTGGTGTATATCTGGAAGTAATATTATCATAGTTTAAAAAATGATGAGCATAAATATCATTAAACGACTCATCTATAGTTGTGATAGGATTATCATTAGAAATTATATTAATATTCGAAGTGCCATTTTCAAATAACTCAAGCGTAATATCATAATACACTCTTAATACTTTTGTTACAGGATTATATTGGATTGGTTGAATAAGCACAGTTTGGGCTCGGTAATCACGAACAATATATGGGCTCCGCAGACTTCCTAATTCACTTGGATAAAATGAATTAACGGTATATTGTCTTCCATATTCATAAGGTATATCATCAGGATTAACATTACGCAACAAATTACCTTTTGAAGGAGCAACAAGTACATTTTCAAATTCTTCATATTTTGAAGAAATTATCCT
>JASFZK010000071.1:0-4267 GCA_045267845.1 Bacteroidota bacterium
AGGACTAAAAGTAAATAATTAAAATAATTTTTTTTCATGACTACTGTTATTTAAGTTTAAATATGATTGTAATTAATTTGTACCAAAATTACTAAAGAGATGTAAAATTTATATCGCTGAAAGATGATATAACTATTATAATATATCGATATTAATTGTCTTTTAGTTGATATATATCAATATCTACTTGTTCAAAAACAAGTTTTACAATAATAATTCAGATAACAATTATCAAAATCAAAATATAAAAAAATTCTATGTGATTGATAATTATAATTATACAAACATTTTTCTATGGATATTAGCACTAATGTTTTGAGGTTTCTTTCAGTTGACCAACAGAAGTATTATACTTAGAATATCAAAACCCAGAGAAATAATTGGAGGGCCCGGTTTTTTTTACTGATTACAAACATCACTTTAGTATATCTGTTTTAGAAAATGCTGAGTTTGGTGTAACGCTCACACCGAACCTAGGTTATAACATTATCATTAGCCCTAATCCAAAATCAATATAATTAATATTTCTCTCACGGTATTCAAAGCCATTGGAAGTTATAAAACCAAAACTCAGATGTGTATTTGTGTAATCAGCATTGATTCCAATTGAAATACAACCATTAATATTATAATTTATTGAAAAGCCTGTTTTAAAAGCAAAACTATAATCACGAGAAGGAGTTGATTTGTAATATGAAGGTCCTGGGAATAAATAAGTTTGTTCAAAAAGTTGGTATGGTGTCTTTCCAAAAATTATTCCTCCCATCAATTTAGGCTGGAAACTAATTCTTTTACCCAAATTAATCGAATAATAAAAACCTGACATTATAGCTAGCATTGAATAAGGATCTGACCTGACTGTCATATAAGTCAGAAATGGATCGCGTTTTACCATTTCGGTAGCAATGCCAACTGCGTCAACAGTGTGTAAACTATAACTAACATCAAGACCAACTCCAAGGTTTTTGTATAAAAACCATGCTCCTTCGGCTCCAAACGAAACTCCTGTTCTAGTAAAACATCCTTTATCAAAGTCATTCAATCTATAATCACTAAATGGAATAGAAATACTGCTTTTTAATGACACAAACGATTTTCCATCACCAGCAAATGTTGTTGTAAATAGGGATAATAAAAATGATGTTAAAATTATCTTTCTCATGTAAACAACCAAATAATTATTAATAACTCTACGCAAAACTAATCAGTTTTCATTACTCTGCTATTTTTATTAGAAAGAAGAATTATATGTGGTCACTTGTTCCAACTAAAGATATTTCTTATTTTTTGTAGATAAACCAAGATGGAGTATGAATAAGACTACCTTATTATTAATAGCAGTTTTTATAAGCCTCCCCGGGTTTTCTCTAATTTACGTGGGAGAAGTTAATATTAATAAGGCATTAAATATGTGGTGCTAGTTTGGAGTAGCAAATTTAGCATGACGAAATCAATTAAACACAGTGAATTTCATTTTTTAATCATAATTAATATTATCTGTAAGTCAATACTAGATTGGATTTCAGCATAAAGGTTGTTAAAAAATTCACAAATAATTGATATTAATCAATATTTTATGGATATTTGTTACGATATTTATTGATATTCGTAAAAGTTGGTCTGCTAATTAAAGAATAAATTTATGGCAAAGTTTGTAAATCATAATTCTTGTTTTGAATGCAGTTTAAAAACTAATCTGTTCTGCTACATGACCGATGAGCAATTAGCCATGGTTAATGAGAACAGGAGTGAAGTATTATTTAAAGCGGGTGAAACTATCCTGAAAAAAGGAGGTCCTTTAACACATATACTTTGTATTACCAAGGGCATGGTCAAAATTTATCTGGAAGATAATGGTAATGATAAAAGAATTTTATTGGCAATAGCAAAACCTGTTCAACTGATAGGTGGACCTGGTTTCCTTGTTGACGACAGGCATTATATTACCGCAACTGCAATGGAAGAAACAATTGCTTGTTTTGTTAGAACCGAAGACCTAAAAACAGTAATTCGTGATAACCCCGAGTTTGCAATTGAGATGGTGAGATATTTGAATACCAAATTTATTAAAACCCATGAGAAAATGATGAGCCTTACTCATAAGCAAACTCATGGTAAAATTGCTGACACATTACTCTATCTTGCAGATTATGTTTATAATAATGATTCTTTCGAAACACCATTAAGTCGTCAAGATTTGGCAGATATGTCGGGAATGACAAAAGAAAGTGCTATCAGGGTATTAAAGGAGTTTGTTTCGGATGGGACATTATCATGCGGAATTCATCATTTTGAGATACTTGATAAAGAAAAGCTCAAAAACATCAGTAAAACTGGATAATCTGGCAACTATGTCAACAATATAAAAGTCAACCCTTCAAAATACTTCTTAATTATCAAGACGAGTAATTCAATTTAAGTTCATAATGAGTTTATCAGGCTTACTAGTGTTTAGTTGTATCGTCTTAATATTCTTGTTTTGCACTTTAATAATTATCTAAATAATTTGTTTTCTGAATATCTTTTTTACTAATTTTATGCATTTAATATTATTGTAAGCAAATAGCTAGCATATGTTCTTTGGTAAAAATAAATCCGAAAAGAAGTACAAATTCAATAGTTTAAATATTTATGCCTGGGACAGAACCGTTGGTGGCAAAAAAAAATTCCGAAAGCTTTTTGAAAGGGCCGAACTTAATTATGTAAGTGTTGAACTCTCCATCTATAATAAACTTTTTGACGAAAGTGATTGGGAGGCCGAAATCATGCTCATTGTTAATAAAATTGAAAGTGACGAAAAGTCAAGTAGATTAAATAAAAAAATAGATACAGTAAATATTAGTAAGAACGATAATATTTACCAGTATTCATTTGGATGGGGAAGCGATGAACGAGGCGATTTTTGGGAACAGGGAATTTATGAATGGGAGGCGTACATTGATGGCGAGTTTATTTCAAGTACAAAGTTTTATGTTGAAGACGAAGGAAAGTTTAAAACTGATGATTATAAGTATTTGTCGGTGCTTTCACTTCACACATATGAGGCTCCGGAAGGTGATCTTGATGCTGCAGACAGAGTATATTTAAAGTCATTTGACATCGGAACAACTCGTTATATTATGGGTGAGTTGAGGTTCACGAATTTAGTAGCACACGAATGGCATTGCGAACTTTTCTTTAATATTTATGACGATACCGGAATGCTTGTTGGTAGCAGTGATTCATTTGTTATGATAACACCAGAGGATGGTGTTGGTGAAGTATTTACAGTTACTTCTGGTTGGGGCAGATCTGATGCTGGTTCATGGGTTGAAGACAACTATACCCTGGAAATTATTTTTATGGATGAAGTAATTGCTGTAATTCCCTTTTCAGTTGGCGATAAAGAAGTTGAAAGAATTAGTGATTACGAAGCATTAATAAATGAAGACGTTGGCAGTATTTTTAAAGATACGCTTGAAATAAAAGAATCTAACGTAGAAAAGCAGAAGGATGACACAAAGGAATCACCTGCTGAAGATGATTCATCTAAAAAAGATAAAGACTCTGATGACGAAATTGAAGTTTTTATTGATGATCGGCCAATTGAGGAAATACTTGCCGAACTAAATGGTTTAATAGGGCTTGAAAACATTAAAGATAAAATTAAGGAATATATTGATTATATAAGTTTTTTACAATTTCGTGAAGAGTCGGGCATAAAAGAGGACGAAGATGTAATATTGCACAGTGTGTTTACAGGTAATCCTGGTACGGGTAAAACAACCGTTGTTAAACTGCTTGGGAAGATATACCAATCCATGGGCTTGTTGTCAAAAGGCCATGTTCACAGTGTTGAAGCCAGTGATTTAATTTCGGGTTTTATCCGCCAAACAGGGAAAGACACAAAAAAAGCAATAGAAAAAGCAAGAGGAGGAATATTATTTATCGATGAAGCTTATATGCTTTTTAAAGAAGGATCGGGTAGTGATTTTGGTCCTGAAGCTGTTGCGGCCTTAATCACAGAAATGAGTGACGGTAAAGGAGACATTGCAATTATGGTTGCAGGTTATCCTAAAGAAATGGAAGCTTTTATTGATTCCAACCCCGGACTTAAATCACGGTTCCGAAATAACTTCCATTTTGAAGATTACACTCCTGATGAGCTATTTAAAATTGCTGAGTTTGCAGCAGTTAAAAAAAGTGTAAACATATCAAAAAGTGCTGAAAAGCAACTTAAAAAAGTACTCACCGAAGCATTTAGAAAAAGAGATCGAACATTTGGTAA
>JASFZK010000072.1:0-7453 GCA_045267845.1 Bacteroidota bacterium
ATAACATTGTAAGCTTCAGTAATTCCAAGCTCACCAGCCTTACTTAGATCCTTACAGGCAAGCTTATTCTCATTAATATAGAGTAGCGTTAGAGCTCTATTATAATAAGCTTCTGCCAGATTTGGTTGTAGTTTTATTGCCATGGAGTAATCATCAATTGCTCGTTGATATTTTTTCAAGCTAAGCTTAACATTTGCCCTGTTATAATATACAAATGGAAAATCAGGGTTTAGAATAATAACCTTATCAAAATCACTTAATACTGTCTTATGATCTGGTGGTTCCACTATTTTAGGCTGTCTTTTAGCAAATGAATTTCTACTTACCGTGATTGAATTAGTATATTTACTATCGGAATAAATAAACTCATCCATTTCATACCTAAGTGTACCACGATTTAATAATGCATACGAAATATCAGGATCAAAATTAAGAGCAATATCATATGCATTTATAGCAGTAGAATAATTTTGCAACATACTGTTAATAACCCCTTTCATAAAATATGCTCCAGCTGTATCACCTGCAATTAGAATCGCACTATCAATCCTTTGTAATTCCTTTAACGCTGTTTCTTTGGTTACAGGCCAATCACGAGTCGTAAAAACAAACTTTATTCCGAGCTTGTTATCAGCATTAAATGCACTTATATTTTCATCAAAATATTCATATTGTTTATATTTTGAGTAAATAGAATCTGGAAGGTCAAATGCATATATCAAGTAGAAATTTGATCTGGGGGCAATATTAATTCTTCGAAACTGAACCCTCCCCTTCTCCATATTTCCATTTACAAAGTCGGCTTCAAACTCAATTATACGACTGAAATATGCTGAGTCGGCATATCTGCTGTAAAGTACACCTGGGTCAGTTCCTTCTCCGTTTGCAGCTTGAATTATAGCATTCGCCCTGTCATGATCTTCCATGGCCCCTTTTCTATCTTTTAACGCTTCTCTAACTGCTGATCTATTGATATAAGCACCTGCAAAATCTGGGAAAATTTCAATGGCTGTTGTAAAATCATTCTCAGCTTCATAATAGTTATCCATCTGATAATGAATGTTACCCCTATTATAATACGTATAAACATTAAAAGGGTTAATATTTATTACTTCACTATATGCTGTTATTGCCTCTTTATAATCACGATTTGAAGAGTAAACAATTGCTAGGTTATAATAAGTAAGTGCATTATTTGGGTCAAGTTCAAGTACCTTACGATAGTCAGTAATTGCACTAACAGTGTCGTGTAGTTTTAGATATGTTAAGGCACGTTGAAAATACACATACGGATTGTCATCATTAAGTTTAATTGCATGGTTATAATCAGCAAGCGCCGACTCCATGCTATCAAGCTCATACTTTATCATACCACGCTTAACCCAAGATTCAACATTAAAATAATCAAGATAAATGGCTTTGTTAATATCTTCCAGCGCAGAGCTATCTTTGTCAAGAAAATGCTTTGCTATACCCCTATTTAACCAAGCTGAAGCTACATTATTTTCAAGGTTAATGGCTTTTGTAAAATCAGTGATAGCACCTTCAAAATCGTGAAGATGCATCTTAGTATCGCCACGAGCTAAGAAAATATCGGCGTTAAACGGATCAATTTCTATTGCTTTATTAAAATCTCTCACAGCATGGGCATAATCTTGCAATCTATCAAATGAAATTCCTCGATACTGATATGCACGTGAATAAAGGGGATGAAATGAAATAGTTTTCGTAAAATCGGCTGAGGCCCCGCGATAATCACCCAGACTATATTTTGCAATTCCACGTAAAAAATATGCTTCGAAACCATCCTCCTTTGCCGATATGGCAATATTAAAATTCTTTATTGCATCAAGATATTTTTCAGTTTGAAGTTTGTTTTGCCCTTTGGCAATAAAATGTCGATAATTTATCTGAGAAATAGCGGCACTTGTAATAAATACGAGTGTGAGAAATATTAGGATAATTCTTTTAAATGGCATTAACGATTTTTTGCAAATATAGTACTTCTTAATTTTATTGTCATTAACTAATCGCTATTTCAAAAGTTTACTTAAATAAGAATAAGTCTTGGTTTGTGAACGAGTGGGATTTTCAACATCGGTTGGAACATATTTGTTAACAGGACTTTCATTTACAAGGCGAGCTTTTACATTATCATGTAATTGAATTTGTAATATATCCATGGTTTCCCTTTTAAGATCCTTGTCGTATATGGGGCAAGCTACCTCAAACCTATGATCAAAGTTACGCACCATCCAATCGGCCGAGGCAATATAGTACTTAGGGTCTCCAGCATTTGCAAATACCTGTATGCGCGTATGCTCCAAAAACTTATCCACAATACTTATTACATTAATATTTTCACTCATTCCTTTTATCTGTGGAATTAGTACGCAAATACCACGACAAATTAAATCAATTTTAACTCCTGCATTTGAAGCCTGATATAGCTTTTTTGTAATTTTATCATCAACAAGATTATTGAGTTTAATAATAACCCAAGCTTCTTTTCCGGCTTTTGCATTGCGTATTTCAGTGTTGAGGAGCTTATTAAAACAATTTCGGAGTTGATATGGCGCAACCATCAGGTGCTTAAACTTTGGTGGATTGTATGGAGACTCAAACATGTGAAATAGCATATTCACTTCTCCTGCAATATCTTGGTTTGCTGTCAGTAAGCTGTCATCAGTATAAACTTTAGCAGTTGATTCGTTAAAATTACCTGTGCTAATATTTGCGTAATAAATATTTTTGCCATTTTCTTTTCTTCGTATCAGCAACAATTTACTATGAACTTTAAACCCAGGAAGAGTCTTAATAATTTTCACTCCCTCTTCACGTAATTTACGTGTCCAATAGATATTAGCTTTTTCGTCAAACCGTGCTTGAATTTCCAAAAACACAGTAACATTTTTACCATTTCTAGCAGCATTTATCAGAGCATTTATCACATTTGAATCTCGGGCGGCCCGGTAAAATGTCATTTTAATGGCTCTAACCTTCGGGTCTATCGATGCTTCGCGTAATAAATCAATAATATACTGAAATGATTGATATGGAAAATGTAGTAGTATGTCTCTCTCCCGTATTACTCGAAGTATGCTCTTTTTTGACTTAAGCAATGGATGTGCGAGAGGAGTTGTTTTTGAATAACTCAATTTTTTCGAACCAAAGTTTGGAAACGACATAAAATCTTTGAAATTATGATATCTTCCACCACCTCTTAAGTTGTCCGATGCTTTAATATTTAGTTTTCGCATTAGCAGAGATAGAAATATTTCGGGGATATCATCATCATAAACAAATCGAACGGGGACTCCTTTTTTTCGCTTTTTAATACTATCACTCATCTGCTCAATAAAGCTTTTTGATATATCATTATCAATATCAAGCTCAGCATCTCTAGTAAATTTAATGGTGTACGAAACAAATGAGTCAAAACCAAAGGGAGTAAAAATTTCACTCAATGAATATCGAATAACGTCATCAAGCATAACCACATAGTTCATCTCATTGCTGGATGGAAGCACTAAAAATCTTGAAATAATATTACTCGGAACCATAACCAGTGCATAGTCATCATCCTTACGACCCGTTGAATCTTTCAAATGTACGGCCAGGTAAATTGCATTATCTTGCAGTGAGTCAGGGTTATTGAGACTTTTAACCATTATTGGAAAAAGATTTTGAACAACCTCACTTTTAAAATATTGTTGAACAAACTCTCCTTGATTTTTGTCTAGCTGTGTATCTTCAACAAAAACAATATTATGTTTTTTAAGTTCTTTTACAATTTGTACAAATGTGCTATTAAACTTCTTCTCTTGTTCTGCAACAGTTTTTAAAATTTCTTTTAGAATTTTTTCTGCTGAAATTCTGGGCTTTTTCTCCTTTTTCTTTTCAATTTGTACTAACCTCTTAATAGTAGCAACTCTCACCCTAAAAAACTCATCACGATTACTCGAAAAAATTCCTAAAAATTTTAATCTTTCAATAACAGGATTATTCTCATCCATGGCCTCTTGCAGCACACGATCGTTAAAATACAACCATGAAATCTCTCTGTTTATCCTACGTTTTTGGGTAGCCATCATTCTATCATTCGTGGAAAAACAACAAAGTTAACCTTAAATTTTACATCGGATATTTCCTCCCAGCTATCGGTTTCAAATTCAATACTTACCACTCCAGTTGTTGGTAGATTACTTATTCTAGGATTGATGAAATCATTCACAAAATCAGTCAAAGTTGGGTTGTGAGCAACAATCATAACCGAATTTTCCGAATCACTAACCGTACTTATTACATCATAAATTTCATCAGCAAAAGCATGATAAAGGTCATTATTTATTATAATATTTACATTATCATATCCAATTCCATCAGCAATTAGATGGGCAGTTTCCATGGCTCTTTTTGCAGAACTTGTTAAGATTAAATCAGGAAGTACATTTTTGTCAGTAAGAAACTTAATTATCTTTTTAGTCTTTTTAATCCCCACCGGCATCAGTACCCTATCATGGTCACTTACATCAATATTATCCCACGACGATTTAGCATGACGAACTATATAAACTGTTTTCATATGTTTAACATTTATAAGGGCGGCAATTCGCACTTTACGTTTATAGTTGTTTCATACCATACTAGGTATTGTAAGCATTTCATGGGCTTCCTTCGTCAGCCGCTGTATGCCAACAATACCTACGCAGGTATTTCAACAAGCTATCACTGCAATCGCTGCCGCGGGCTTAATCAAAAAATCAATATCAGAAATAAGATTCTGTATTTTAAACGAATCAATATCACCTTAAGGTAGATGAATATTTAATCACTTAAATAAAAAGGTAGTTTGCACCAATCCTATTGAAGTGCACTATCTTCCATAATAATAGCATACTTATACCCGGCTCCAAAGTCCTTATCCAAAGCAATTACACCAATAAAAGTAACTTCGCTATCAATCTTTACCACGGCATTAGTCGTAATAGTTAAATCATACTCACTTTCGTTATCCACAATGTGTATCCAGTTTCTACCCATAATACTAGGGGCAAACTTAACAACTTTACCACTTACTGTGATTGTTTTACCACCATATTCAGTAGGATTTGTAAATAGCTGTGTTAAAGAAATAGCACCAATACTATTTTCATGAACATGCGTAGGTGTTTCAGTACCATGTGTTTCTATTTTACCTTGTGTGCTGGGTGCTGTCCTCTTTTGCATTGCATTTTTTCCATCACTAATTACTTGTACAAGTAGTAGTTTCTCAAATGTACGGTCAAGTTCCTTGCTTTTAAAGTTAGGCATTTCAAGACCACTGTTATAGTACAATACATCATTTACATTGGCGTTCATTTTTGCTACTGCAATCCAACTATCTACGCCACCTTCATCAACAAGTAAATATGTGTACGCACTTGTTTGAACCACTTCTTCAACAGTTACTTCGTGTGCCCATGCTTTAGCTTCTGTTTTCTTTTCAACCTCATTTGTGCAGGATATAATTGCTGCCAAAATCATTACAATAATTACATTTTTCATATTCATCTTTATAAGTTTTATAAAATTTACATTCGCTATAATTGATAATCTAGCTTTTTCATCAACTAATAACTTTCAACTTTACAATCTGCAAATTACAGATAACTTTCCACTTTTAACTTTCAACTTTTAACTTTCAACTTTTAACTTTCAACTTTTAACTTTCAACTTTTAACTAAAAAGCGGTAATCCACTCATCATTTCATTTACTCTTTTCTTAACCGACTCAATTGCTGATTCGTTTTCAATATTTGAGATAACCTCATCAATCAACTCAACAATAGGCTCCATATGACTTTCTTTAAGTCCACGTGTTGTAATGGCAGGAGTTCCAACTCTTAAACCACTTGTTTGGAATGGTGAACGGCTATCAAATGGTACCATATTTTTATTAATTGTTATATCAGCTTTAACAAGAGTATTTTCAACAATTTTACCAGTTAAATCAGGGAATTTACTACGTAAATCGATAAGCATTAAATGGTTATCTGTACCATCAGAAATAACTTTGTACCCTCTTGATGTAAATGCGGTTGACATAACCTCAGCATTTTTCTTAACCTGAAGAATATATTCAAAATAACTATCAGTTAAAGCTTCTCCAAATGCAACAGCCTTTGATGCAATTACGTGCTCAAGCGGACCCCCTTGTATACCAGGAAAAACTGCCGAATTTAATACTGTCGACATCATTTTTGTTTTACCTTTTGGAGTTTTTATTCCAAACGGATTTTCAAAATCTTCACCCATCAAAATCATACCACCCCTTGGGCCACGTAATGTTTTATGGGTTGTTGTTGTTACAATATGACAATGCTCAATTGGGTCATTTAACAATCCCTTTGCAATTAAACCTGCAGGATGAGCCACATCAGCCATGAGTATTGCTCCAATTTGATCAGCAATATATCTCATACGCTCATAATCCCAGTCACGAGAATATGCAGATGCACCAGCAATTATCATTTTAGGCTTTTCTTTAAGAGCTATTGCCTCCATTTCTTCATAATCAACAATTCCTGAGTCTTCTTTAACTTTGTATGCAATAGGATTATATAATATTCCTGAAGAATTTACAAAAGACCCATGAGATAAGTGACCACCATGCGAAAGATCAAGACCCATAAAAGTATCACATGGTTTTAAACAAGCTAAAAATACGGCCATATTAGCTTGTGCACCCGAATGTGGTTGTACATTAGCATACTTAGCATCGAAAAGTTCACATGCTCTGTCAATAGCCAATTGTTCGCTTTGGTCAACAATTTCGCAACCACCGTAATATCTTTTGCCCGGATATCCTTCTGCATACTTGTTAGTCATAACCGAGCCCATTGCCTCAAGTACTTGCTCACTAACAAAATTTTCTGAAGCAATTAACTCAATACCATTTATTTGACGTTCTCTCTCAAGTTTTATCAGATCAAATATTTTGTGATCTCTTTCCATAATTATTTAAAATTAAATTTGATTACCAGATAATTAATTCATTATAAGTCTTGACAAAAATATTAATTATTTCTCTATTACAACAAAATATTTTACTTCTATTTTGAGTTATAAGGTTGTAAATAAAATATCATATAAGTCTCTCCTACATCAAATAAAAATTTTAAATTTTGAAAACTACTTTTTTGAGGTATTTTTGACGAAAAAAATAATCAACGTTCAAGTAATATTAAATGATAAATTTCGATAGGTTTGAATTGAGCAATGGATTAAAAGTTATTGTGCATCACGACAGTAGTACACCCATTGTTGCAATGAATATAATATATAAAGTTGGTTCTCGTGACGAAAGTGTTCGCCGTACTGGTTTCGCACATTTGTTTGAGCACCTTATGTTTGGAGGCTCTGTAAATATCCCAAAGTACGACACTCCCCTTGAAAAAGCTGGTGGCGAAAA
>JASFZK010000073.1:0-10808 GCA_045267845.1 Bacteroidota bacterium
TCCAGATAAACAAACTCATTACCACTTAATTTAAGTTCGTTATCAATTGCCCGCGCAACAATATCACGAGGAGCTAGTGAGCCTCTCTTATCATACTTATGCATAAATGGTTCACCTTTTTTAGTTACTAGTTCAGCACCGGCACCACGCATAGCTTCTGTAATTAAAAACGAAGGTTTTTCTCCCGGATTATACAATGAGGTTGGATGAAATTGAACAAATTCAAGGTTATTAATTTGAGCCTTTGCCCTGTATGCCATGGCAACGCCGTCGCCAGTTGAAATTGTTGGATTCGTAGTAGTTTGATATATATTTCCAATACCACCAGTTGCCAGCATTGTTGTTTTGGCAAGTATTGTAATTATTTCCCCAGTATTCTTGTCGAGCGCATAAGCCCCAAAACAAGTTATATTTTTGCCATTTCTTTTAACCAATTTACCAAGGTGGTGTTGGGTTATAAGGTCGATGGCCAGGAAATTCTCATGGATAATTATATTGGAATGTTTTTTTACTTTTTCGCTTAACGCCCTTTGAATTTCGTTACCAGTATTATCCTTATGGTGCAGTATTCGGTATTCTGAGTGCCCACCTTCCTTTGCCAAACTATATTTTCCCGTTGCTTCTTTGTCGAAATGAGTGCCCCATTCTACCAATTCATTTATTCTTTCTGTCGATTCGCTAATGGCAATGCGCACAATCTTCTCATTATTAAGGCCAGCCCCTGCAATCATAGTGTCTTCAATGTGTTTTTCGTAATGGTCAGGCGAATACATCACCGCTGCTATTCCACCTTGGGCATATCGGGTTGCCGTTTCATCCATATTAATTTTCGAAAGTATACACACACTTCCAAAAGGAGCAACTTTTAGGGCATAAATCAAACCTGCCATTCCGCTTCCTATAACCAGGAAATCAACTTTTTTCGACATTGATTATGTTTTCTGCAAATGTAGTTTAACTGATTTAATTACAACCTCTATAACATTGAAAATTATGAATGCTTTTTTTATTTGGGCAGCAAACAGGATTTACGCTTGTAGTTGTTTCATGCCCATTGTGTTTTTGTAAAGTTGTACGTGTTACGCTTGTTGCGTAATCCGCCAACTAACAAAAACATCATTGGCACATCTACAATCTACCGTTGCAATCCTTGCTGCAAACTCATTGTAAGCATAATGTAACTCGTGTAATTAATAAATTAAAAATCTCAAATAAATAGTTATGATGCAAGTTCGTAAAGTAATGTTTGTCATCCTGAGTGCAGCGAAGGAACTCAAAAAGTTAAAAATAGAGATTCCTGCCTAGCCGGACAGGCAGGTTTCACTTCGTAGTAGCTACAGAAGGACAAAGTCGTGCTTTCGCAAAACAATAAATAAGTGAAACATAATTTACTATGCTCTTTCAAATTTGTAATCTGCAACTACCAATTTCGTGATAACAAATCTAGCACACTACATAGTTGTCAATATCATCTACCTTTTAACAACACTAAACTTCCTAAGAATAAACACCGCAGGAATTGCACCAATACCTAAAAATCCAGCTATCTGAAAAGTCATATCCAAGCCTATTTTATCTCCAAGTATACCAGTGAATAGTACAGCAATGGCATTGGTTGCAAAATTTATGGTTGTAAAACCAGCATTCATCATGGCTGGCTGATTCGATTTTTGCTCAAGTATCAGCGCAAGCAATACAGGCGAAGTTGCATATAATACAACCCCCAATGGTAATAATAATATCATCTGCCCAATAAATCCTGAAAAAACAAAAAGCAACATTAATATAGGTGATATTATTGCAAGAATTAACAAGGATTTAAATCGACCGATCCTATCAGAAATTCCTCCCATTATAAAACTACCCCCCGCAGCAGCAAACTGCAGTACCGATAATGCCACAGCTCCCGTAAAAAGGCTGCTTCCTTTCATTCCCATGTAGACTGGTAAAAATGTAGCTAGCGATCCTTTCATTAGTGATCGAAAAATCATGTACGAAGCAAGTGCAATAAAAAAGTATCTGTATTCAACAATGGTGCTCCACCAATTAATTGGCTTTTTACCATTATTGGCATAACTTTGATATGGTTTGTTTTCAATAAAAAAGAAAAGAGTAATACTTGCTGCAACAGCTGGGAATATAAGTCTCCATGTGCCTTCTAGTCCCCAAACTGATACTGCGCTAACAATTAACATAGGGCCTAGCATACGTGCTGCTTCGCCTCCGAGCATATACCAACTCATCCCTTTGCCAACTTGATTTCCCGAAAAATATTTAATCATTACAGGGGCTGGTACATGAAATAATGCTGAGCTAATTCCAATGGTAAATAATATTATCCCAAGTACAATTTGATTGCTGGCCAATCCAATGAGGCTTCCACACACCGCTGTAACTAATGGTGCCATGATAATAATCCATCTCCATGGTAATTTGTGTGCAACTGCTCCCACAAATAAACTTAAAAATGAAGGTAGCCTTTGTATAAGTGTTAATACACTTGCAGAAACAAGTGATAATGTAAATTTTTCGATAATAAGGGGTAGGAGTGGAGCTAAAAATGATGAGTAAACATCATGCACAAAATGAGCCGACGAAACTGTAGTAACTTTTGGAATCTGGAATTTGGTATTATTGTTCATTGTAGCATTATCGCATTTCGTCATTATAGCATTCAATCATTCAAGCATTGTTGAAATTGCTTATTTATTGATTTAGTTATTGTCGCATTGTACCATTTCATCATTAAAGCATTCCATCATTGAACCATTGAACCATTATCGTATTTAATAATTAACTCATTACAATTAAATACCCAACAATACCTCAACTGGATTCTTCGAACCAAACAACATCCTCTCTGGGTTTTCCAACATTTCTTTTACCTTAACTAAAAAACCAACCGATTCGCGACCATCAATAACTCTGTGATCGTACGAAAGTGCAATATACATCATTGGATGAATTTCAACTTTTCCGTTTACTGCAATTGGTTTTTCTATTATATTATGCATTCCAAGTATCGCACTTTGTGGTGGATTTAATATAGGTGTCGACATCATCGAACCAAACACTCCACCATTTGTGATGGTAAATGTTCCTCCCTGCATTTCCTGTAGCGAAAGTTTATTGTCTCGGGCTTTAATGGCAAGATTTTTAATTTCCTGTTCAATTTGTGCCAGACTCATACTCTCAGCATTACGAATAACAGGAACAACAAGTCCTTTTGGAGCGCTAATTGCAATACTTACGTCAACATAATCAAAGCTTATAAATTCATCCCCATTAATTTGTGAATTAACCTGAGGAAAAGATGCCATAGCCTCAGTAACAGCTTTTGTGAAAAAAGACATAAAACCAAGATTAACATCATGTTGTTTAATAAATGCTTCCTTGTATTTTTTACGAATTGCCATTATTGGCGACATATTAACTTCGTTAAAAGTAGTGAGCATTGCAGTTTCATTTTTTACACTTACCAATCTCTGCGAAAGCTTCTTTCTCAACATGCTCATTTTAGCGCTGCTGCTATCACGACCACCGCTCCATGTGGTTGAATATGCAGAATTATCAGCTGTTTTCTCGCCCCCTTTTTCAATATAATATTCAATATCCTTTTTACCCACACGATGTTGCTTAAAAAATTCAATAATATTAGTATCACTTATATTATTATCCAACATTAGTTTGCGTGCCAGTGGTGATATATTTAGGTCTTCATCAATAACTGCTGTTTTTTCACCAACTTTTTCTTTGGTTGAAACTTTATCCAGTTTCTTAGGTTGTTCCTTTGCTACTTCACTATTTTCAACAGCTTTTTCAACAATAGTACCTTTGGCAGATGTATCAATCTCAGCAATTACAGAATTTACCTCAACAGTTTCACCTTCTTCAACTAATATTTTAATTTTACCCGATGCAGTTGCTGCAACACTTAGTGTCGCTTTATCAGAATCTATCTCAACAATTTCTTGATTATCTTCTACCTGTTCACCATCGGCAACAAGCCAACCTGCAATTTGAACCTCTGTAATCGATTCACCTGGTGTTGGAACTGTTATCTCGATTTTCATATTAGTTATTTTTATTTTGACGAAAAATTTTGCAATGTTTTCACAAGTAATTGTTCAACATCATACCATTACTGAAATTATTTGAGCTTCCTTTTGCCTGAGTGATATTTACTGTCAATGTTGTCAACATTTAGCTCAAGTAGCTCTTTTTCAAACGATTTCCATTTATTCCCAATACATGCCATTTTACATTCATCGTGAATATATGGGCAATCACATTGCTCAAAAACCTTATCAATTATTTTTTGCTGCCTGATTATATGAAATTTACCAGAACCTGTTGCCGGACTTCCGCTGGCGGGTCTTGAAATTACTTTAATATCTATTTCGGGCAATAATATATTATGAATGAACTCCCAGGCACCCATATTCGCAGGCTCTTCTTGTGCCCAAATATAGTTAGCTACATTTTTGTATTTGGCAATTATTCCTGATACTTGATTTGTGGGAAAAGGATATAATTGTTCAATGCGTACAATTGCAACATTAGTATAGCTTTGTTTTTTCTTCTCTGCCATCAGCTCATAATATATTTTTCCTGTACACAGTACAAGCTTATCAACTTTATCATGATGTGTTACTGTATCATCAATAACCTCCTTAAATCCACCTGAAGTAAAATCTTTAATGGTTGAAACGCATTGGGGATGTCGTAATAAACTTTTTGGGGTAAATATAATAAGTGGCTTACGGAACTTGCGATAAAGCTGACGACGAATTATGTGAAAGTAATTAGAAGGTGTTGTACAATTAGCAACCTGTATATTGTTGTCAGCACAAAGTAGTAAGTACCTTTCCATACGAGCACTCGAATGTTCAGGTCCTTGTCCTTCATAACCATGTGGGAGCAAAACTACTAAGTCGTTCATTACATTCCACTTGTCTTCGGCACTACTGATGAATTGGTCGAATATTACTTGGGCTGTATTTGCAAAATCACCAAATTGAGCTTCCCAAATGGTTAGCTTGTGTGGAGATGCTAACGAGTACCCATATTCAAATCCCAATACACCATATTCTGATAAGTTGGAATTAAATATTTCAAATGGTGCCTGTTTAGGGCTAATGTGTTTTAATGGTATGTATTTTTCTTCTGAATCTTCAATTCGGAGCACTGCATGCCGATGTGAAAATGTTCCACGTTCAACATCCTGACCACTAAATCGTACCGGAATTTCTTCTTTAACCAAACTTCCATATGCCAATAATTCACCCATAGCCCAATCAAATTTACCACCATCATCTAGCATCTTTTTTCGTTGCTGCTGAAGTCTTATGCTTTTTCTGAAAAATGTTTTTTTACTTGGCAGTGATGTAAGCTTATCTACAATATCTTTTAATTCACTAGCTTTTATTGATGTGTTTGGTGATGAAATAAAATCCTCATCAGTTGCCTTAACAATCCCTTCCCATGTGTCATCTAAAAAACTATGAATGGAAACTTTTTTGTGAGTTTTGCCTTCTAAATAATTCTTTTCCAGTTTTGCGTTGAAATCAGATTCTTCGTTCTTACACTTTTCGTCATCAGTAACACCCTGTTTAATAAGCTCCTGTTTATACAACAAGTATGGGTTTGGGTGTTTCTCTATGGCTTTATACAAAAGAGGTTGGGTAAACCTGGGTTCATCACCTTCGTTATGCCCATATCTTCTGTAACATAGTATATCAATAAAAACATCTTTTTTAAACTTATTCCTGAACTCCATTGCTGTTTGTATGCAATAAACAAGGGCTTCGGGATCATCACCATTAACATGAAAAACAGGTGAAAGAGTAATTTTTGCAATATCGGTACAATAGGTACTAGATCTTGCATCAAGGTAGTCGGTGGTAAAACCAATTTGGTTATTAATTACCAAATGAATAGTTCCTCCTGTTGTATAACCTTTCAAATCCTGCATCTGTAGAACTTCATAAACAACACCTTGTCCGGCTACCGATGCATCACCATGAATTAGTATGGGAGCAATAAGATTTGAATCACCATTATAAATTTCATCAATTTTAGCACGTGTAATTCCTTCAACCACAGGGTCAACTGCTTCAAGATGAGATGGGTTGGGAGCAAGCGTGAATTTGATTTTTTTACCTATGCTGGAAGTCCGGTTAACCGTATAACCTAAGTGGTATTTAACATCACCTAGTAACCCCTCATCGTTATATTCCACACCCTCAAATTCCGAAAAAACATCTTTATAAGGTTTTCTCAAAATATTAACCAGCACGTTTAATCGTCCTCTGTGAGGCATTCCAATAATAAATTCTTTGATGCCCATTTCGGAGCCTTTCTCCATAATTGCATCCATGGCTGGGATAAGAGATTCAGCACCCTCAAGAGAAAATCTTTTTTGCCCGGGGAATTTTTTTTGAAGAAATGATTCAAACATTACTGACCGGCGAAGTTTCTCGAGTATGTAAAGTTTCTCATCTTTGCTATAGTTATTATTATTCTTCGAGCCTTCAAAACGGTTTTGAAGCCACTTAACCATATCTAAATCTCTAATAAAAAGATATTCAACACCAATTGAGTGGCAGTAAGTTTCTTCCAAAAATGAGATAATATCTTTAAGCTTGGCATTACCAATACCAATTTTTTTACCAGCTTCAAATTTTCTTTCTAAATCATTATTTGTTAAATTGTAATTTTGGATGCTTAGATCAGGTTTGTATTCTCTTCTTTTTCTTACAGGATTTGTTTTGGTAAACAGATGCCCCCTACGGCGGTAATCATTAATAAGGTTAATAACCTTAAATTCATCTGATGTTACAATTTCGGTATTTTTTTTTGAATAGTTTTGAAATGCAAAATCCATTCCTTCAAAAAAACTTAGCCATCCTTCATCCAACTCTTGAGGCGACTCTTTAAATTTTTTATAAAGATCCTCTATTATTTCAGGAGTAGAATTATTCAAAAAGCTGTATCTGTCCATCTTGATAGGTTAATTTCAATTAGAAATTTACAAATAATAAGTAATAATTAGCAATTAACAATTAATTAGGTAGTCGTAGTTTGACAATCAAAATTACAAATAATAATGAAACAGATCTAATTTAGAATGATTTAAAATAGAGTATTTGGGTAAAAAAAATCCCGATAACCAAAAGGCTATCGGGTCATTTTGCTTTCTATGCAAATTTATTCAGGATGAATTGCTTCAACTGGACAAACATCTGCACATGCACCACAATCTGTACAAAGATCAGGATCAATTACATAGATATCTCCTTCAGTAATTGCTTCAACTGGGCATTCATCGATACAGCTACCACAAGCTGTACAGTCATCATTAATTTTATAAGCCATAATACAATTTATTTAATAATTTGCCGCAAATATATATATTTGTTTAATACGCAAATTAATTTATCGGGTTTTATGAATATTTTTTTCTTGTAAAATCTATTTTTATGGTTTAAGATTAGGCTTGTATGATATAAGTTGTTTTATCTGATTGACTAAATATCCAGTAAAAATAGGGGTTCTGTTAATATTTTTGGTTTTGAGATATTCAGTCATTATTCAATTGTTTTTTCCACAGATGTAGCAATAAATCCTTATTTAGAATTTAGTCTAATTCTACTTAATTAATAAGGGTAATACGTCCGTATGATGTCGTTGATCTAACTTTCTTTATATCAGCAGTTAATAATTTATTTTTAGGATTTTCAATCATTGTAATTTTTTAGAAAAAATTATGCTAAAATGGGATTAAGATATATAAATTAAGGTTAATTTTGGCAATTATTTTTAAACATATTGCACAAATGACATCAAAGAAAAATAAAGTAGTTGATTTAAAACATGCAGTTATTAGGTTTGCTGGTGATTCGGGTGATGGTATGCAGCTAACTGGCAGCTTGTTTTCGGATTCGACTGCATTTGCAGGTAATGATTTTGCGACATTTCCAGATTATCCAGCAGAAATTCGCGCACCTCAGGGAACAGTATCAGGAGTTTCTGGTTTTCAGATTCACTTCGGTCGTACTGATATTCACACATCTGGAGATTTAGCTAATGTACTTGTCGCAATGAACCCAGCATCACTTAAAGCCAACATGCGTTGGATAACAAAAGATGCTATACTCATTGTTGATACAGATGCTTTTACCGAAAAAAACTTTGCTAAGGCTGGTTATGTTGATAATCCTCTACTTGATGAAACACTAGTAGGCCATGTTATTGTAAAAGCTCCGCTTACAACATTAACACGAGAAGCTGTTAAAGATCTTAATCTTGATAATAAAACAGCCCAGAAGTCTAAAAATATGTTTGCTCTTGGTATTGTGTTTTATATGTTTAATCGAGATTACAAAAAAACATTCTCTTTCTTTGAAACCAAGTTTAAAAAGAATCCTTTAATTGTGGAGGCCAATAAACTGGTACTTGAAGCAGGATTTAATTTTGGTGATACCCTTGAGGTTTTTGCCAATACATTTAAAGTTGAACCAGCTCCACTGGCAAAAGGTATATACAGAAATGTTACAGGTAACCTTGCAACAGCTTGGGGATTATTGGCAGCTTCTGAACGAGCTGATCGCAATATTTTCCTTGGTTCATATCCAATTACTCCAGCTTCTGAAATATTACAGGAATTATCCAAACACAAAGAATTTACAGCTATTGCATTTCAAGCTGAAGATGAAATTGCAGGAATCGTGTCAACAATTGGGGCAAGTTTTGCAGGAGCGATGGCAGTAACCACAACATCTGGACCTGGTCTTTCGCTTAAAAGTGAAGCAATTGGTCTAGCTGTAATTACCGAATTACCTATTGTAATTATTGATGTTCAACGTGGAGGTCCATCAACCGGTTTGCCAACAAAATCAGAACAAAGTGATTTAATGCAAGCGTTATTTGGCCGTAATGGTGACGCTCCAGTAATAATTATCGCTGCAACAAGTGCATCTGATTGTTTTTACTCTGCATTCGAAGCTTCAAAGTTAGCACTCGAACACATGACTCCTGTAATTTTACTCACTGATGGTAATATAGCAAATGGATCGGAAGTATTTAAAATTCCTAAAGTTGGGGATCTTCCTAAAATTAATCCTCCAATCGTTGAGGCAAACGATTCTACTTATAAACCATATGCCCGTGATAATGAAACATTGGCAAGAAGGTGGGCATTACCCGGGACCGAAGGATTGAGACATAGGATTGGTGGTCTTGAAAAAGAGGATATCAGTGGAAATGTTTCCATGGATCCACTTAACCATGAACGTATGACTCATCTTAGAGAAGAAAAAGTAAGAAGAGTTGCAAATTACATACCTGAGCAAGAAGTAATTGGTGGTGATGATTCTGATATACTAGTTGTTAGTTGGGGAGGTACTTATGGTGTTCTGCTTACTGCAATTAATGAACTCATCGAGGATGGTAAGTCGGTAAGTTTGGCACATTTTAAGCATATTATGCCGCTACCTAAAAATACAAGAGAAATTTTCTCAAAGTATAAAAGAATTGTTGTTTGCGAAATCAATATGGGCCAATTTGTAAATTATCTACGAATGGAATTTCCCGAATTTACCTACGAGCAATACAATAAGGTGCAGGGATTACCATTTATGGTAGCCGAGATAGTAGACAAGGTAAACGAACTTTTAAACGACTAATACAGATGGAAAATATAGTAGATGTAAAAAGCCTTAACCTCACTAAGAAAGATTTCGAAAGTGATCAGATGGTAAAGTGGTGCCCAGGATGTGGTGACCATGCAATACTTAGAGCTGTAGAAAATGTTTTTCCTGAACTTGGAATTCCAAAGGAAGATTTTGTAGTTGTTTCAGGAATTGGTTGTTCGTCGCGTTTCCCATATTATATGAATACTTATGGAATTCATGGAATTCATGGTAGAGCCGCTGCTTTAGCAACAGGAATAAAGCTTACAAATCCTAAATTGAGTGTTTGGATGATTTCGGGTGATGGCGATTCAATGGCCATTGGAGGAAATCACTTTATTCATATTGCTCGCCGTAATCCTGACATTAATTATCTTATGTTTAATAATAAGATTTACGGACTTACAAAAGGACAGTTTTCGCCAACAACACCTCACGGAACAGTAACTAAAACTTCACCCCAAGGTACTTTCGAACCTCCATTTAATCCGGGTGAACTTGTTATTGGTGCCAATGGCAAATTTTTTGCCAGAGTTGTTGATACTAACCTTAAATTAATGTCAAAGATTTTTAAAGAAGCTGCCGAGCATAAAGGTGCTTCAATAGTTGAAATACTTGCAAACTGTGTTATTTTCTCAAATAAAGTGCATTCGCTGATTACAGGTAGGGATACAAAAATTGATAACCAAATTATACTCGAGGCTGGTAAACCAATGTTATTTGGCGAGGATAGTAAAAAAGGTATAATACTTGAAGGTACACAACTTAAGGCTGTTATTGTTGGTGAAGATGGTGTAACAATAGATGATATTTTGGTTCATCATCCTGAAACTGAGGATCCTGGAATACATATGATGCTTGCAAGTATGGCACCACCAGAATTGCCAGCTGCAATTGGAGTTATTAGAGCTGTTAAAGCACCAACACTCGATGAGCAAGTTTGGGATGCTGTTAAACAAGTAAAAGAGGTGTCGCATTTTAATTCAGTTGACGATTTACTAAATAGCGGAAATACTTGGGAAGTTGAATAAGCATCTCATTTAATACTTGAAAATATTATCATTAATTGAAAAATGAAAAAAGCCCAATACTGTATTAGTGTTGGGCTTTTTTATT
>JASFZK010000074.1:0-4703 GCA_045267845.1 Bacteroidota bacterium
CTCTCAGGAATATAAGCTGATTCAACAGCACCTGCATCTCCAACATTAAACAGATACTTTTTCGTTCCGTCAGAAGAAGTTTGAACAGTTTCTGGGGCCTGCAGGCCAATCACAAATTTATCTTCCAATTGGCTTCGTGCTTTTTTTGATAAATTACTCATCTCAGCAATGGAAGTGATATCCTTTTTGTATATCCAATCAGCAATTTGTTTAGCAGTAAACTTTGGCAATCCCAGCTCAGTAGTAATATCTTGTAGTTGAGTAAGAGTAAGTCCGAATAGTTTTTTCTTCATAATAGTTTAAGTAATATTCGATAGTGAATGTATTTACTACCGAAAGTGCAAAATTACTAAAAAAGAAAATTCTAATAGTAATCATTATTGCACAAATATTTTTCTTGGAGTTGCAAGATTAAGTATTTGGTCTTTTAATTGTTTCGTATATTTTTGCAGCTACAATAAAAATGAAATAAATTTTAAATTTATGAAAATTAATAGAAGCATATTAGCAATTTTATTGATAGCAATTTCAATTAATGGATATGGTCAAGACGAAAAATACTTTTCTCTTTTTTATGGTCGGACCTTCTATAAACCTTTTGTTTCAGAAATTAGCAGCACTTTGAGTAATATATCCATTGGTGGGGTACGTAACACATTACCTAGCGGTACGATAAATAATACGGCATTCACAGAGGTGCATCTTGGTGCTGACATCCCAATTCTATATAGTGAGAAAAAATCGTTTAGATGGGCACTATCAATCCCTGTGAGTATGCATATGTTATGGGCTACATTTGAAGAAACAACCGCCCCCATCGTAAATACTGATTATCGATTTGGGTTATCATTTACTGGGATTACTTATTTGAATAATTCATTTCTAAAAAATATTTCGTTTAAAGTAACACCAATTGCTCACGAAAGTACGCACATAGGTGATGAAATTACAATTTACGGATTTCAAAATATTGCAAATTTTTATCGGGTAAATGTATCGTATGAATATTATGAATTGGGTATCACACTAAATGACCCTGACACTCTAAGCACTAACCTTCTTTCAGTTAGGCTAGGTTTAATGGGCTTGATAAATCCCACCAAAGGATATTATTCATTTTTTGAAAATGAAATTGGCGACAAACCTGTTTTCCCAAGTAAACGGTGGGCCGAATATTATATCGAGTTAAATTACTATAAAAACACAGGTTTCTTAACTTCAGAAACGTGGAAACCTTCAATTTCAATTGAATTGAGAAACAGAGTAAAATATGAATATGAGAATGAAGGAAAATCAGATAGGGAATGGTGTATTAATGCATTTATCGGTTATGACTTTGTGCCAAAACGAACGAAAGTAATCAAATCAGTTGGCCATTATTTTAGGTTTTACAGTGGTTTAAACCCACATGGTCAGTTTCGAAATATATATTACAGATTTATTGGATATTCTATCGTACTATTTTATTAGGATTTATAATACAAATGAAAATATTCCCAAATAGCATCTCAAGCGAAAAGAAAACAGTTAAAGTGATGATTACAATGTATTGTAATTCACATCACAACATTGGCAAAACTGCTATTTGCTCAAGCTGCAATAGTTTGCTTGATTATGCAATATTACAAATAGATAATTGCCCTTTTGGTGATGATAAACCATCATGTGAGAAATGCCCTGTACATTGCTATAAAAATGAGCAGCGAGACGAAATAAAGAAAATAATGCGTTATTCAGGCCCCCGAATGCTATTTAGACATCCTGTACTCACCATTAAACATTTATTACGAAAGAAATAACTTAAGCAGCAAAAAAATATCGCTAAAAATACCCTTCCCGTTTTTTTTGTTCCATACTTGCTTCCTGATCAAAGTCGATTACTCTGGTTGTACGCTCGCTTTTGGTTATGGTCATCATCTCCTCAACTATCTTTTCAATAGTATCAGCTTCCGACTCAATTGCACCAGTTAACGGGTAGCAACCAAGGGTTCTAAATCTTACCATTCTCATCTCAGCTTTATCTCTGAGTTCCTTTGGCATCCTATCATCATCAACCATAATCAAGCTACCATCAACTTCAACAATTGGTCGTTTTTTTGCGAAATACAAAGGAACAATGGGGATTTTCTCAAGACGGATGTACTGCCAAATATCAAGTTCTGTCCAGTTCGAAATAGGAAACACTCTAATTGATTCGCCTTTATGGACTTTTGAATTATATATATTCCAAAGTTCAGGGCGCTGATTTTTAGGATCCCACTGGTGAAATTTATCTCTAAATGAATAAATTCTTTCTTTTGCCCTCGATTTTTCCTCATCCCTACGAGCACCACCAAAAGCAGCATCAAATTTATATTTCTCAAGTCCTTCGAGTAGAGCCTTAGTTTTCATGAGGTCAGTATGCACTTTACTACCATGTGTATAAGGACCAATACCTGATTTGAAACCTTCCATATTGGAATGAACAATTAAATCCCATCCTTTATCATCAGTGTACTTTTTACGGAACTCTATCATTTCTTTGAACTTCCATTTCGAGTCAATATGCATTAATGAAAAGGGAACTTTACCAGGATAAAAAGCTTTTTCAGCAAGTCTTAGCATCACCGAAGAGTCTTTGCCAATGGAATAAAGCATAACAGGATTCTCAAACTCAGATGCTACCTCACGTATAATGTGAATGGATTCAGCCTCAAGCTCACGTAAATTATTAATGGAATACGAAGGAGTGTTCATTTCAAAATTATTTAGTCGTCAAAAATACAATATTGTGATGAAACTTGGATGTAAAAGTTACTAATACTAGATTAATTGACTCCTACAATATCTTAAGCTTACTTTTGGGAACATTAATAACAAGTGTACTGCCAATGGCTTCAATTTCAACTTTAACTTTATTTTTACCACGTATTTCTATTAACTCACCTATCAGCCCCATCATACTTCCTGTAATTACCTCAACTTTAATTCCTTTTTGCCACTTTGAGCTATCAATATTCTCAGGGTCGTTCTCTTCAAGATAGTATTTAATGGCATTAATTTGGGCTTCGGGAATGGGGACGGCGTGTCCTTCAAAGGTTATATATTTAACTGTTCCAGGCACTTGCAATACTTTGTAATAATCTTTTTGTTCAATGTTTACAAAAATGTATGATCGAAAAAGTGGCTCTTCAATCCATTTTTTACGATCACTCCATTGCTTCAATCTCTTTACCAAAGGTAGGTAATAATCAATGCTATCAAATTCAAACTCAACAGCAACTTTTTTCTCAGCACGCGATTTAACATATACAGCATACCATGATGTGATTGTATTACTCATTATTTTAACATGGGATGCTTATCACCAGAACTCGGTGTAATTTTCTGATTTCTAATTAGGTGGGCAATTTCTATACTATTTCTTGCATCAGCAATACCATAACCATTATTATTAATGATATTTTTATAGCTTTCGGTATGCAAATCAGTAAAACCACCACTAAACTCAATTTCGCTATTATCAACGGTAATTGATCGGTGAGTGGCTTGATTATTTTGCATAGCACTAACTGGCAAATCATTACTATCAACACTTAAATACCAACGCACATTTGCATTTTTTAGCTGTAGAAGACCAGAAGCCTTATCTGGCTTTAGTAAGTGGACTGTGCTACTAACAGCATCACCAAAAATCCAACCCAACATATCAAAAAAATGAATTCCAATATTAGTAACAATCCCGCCCGATTTTGATATATTACCTTTCCAGGAATAATGATACCATTTCCCTCGGGAAGTAATGTACGTTAAATCAATATCATGAATCTTATCCTTGGGAAGACTATCTATTTTATTTTTCAAATCTATGATAGATTTATGATATCTAAGCTGTAAGATATTAAAAACTTTTTTGCCCGTTTCCTTTTCAATCTCTTCCAACCCATCTAAGTTCCATGGGTTTAGCACAAGAGGTTTTTCGCAAATTGCATGAGCATCATTACGAAGAGCCATACGAATATGTGCATCGTGAAGATAATTTGGAGAACAAATACTTACATAATTCACTTTACCATTTCCTGAGCGCCTTAGCTTATCTAAATGCCTATCAAAACGTTCCGGTTCAATAAAAAAATCAGTATTTGGGAAATAACTATCAATAATTCCAACACTATCCATTGGATCCATGGCTGCAACAAGATCATTGCCAGTTTCCTTAATTGCCTTCATGTGGCGTGGAGCAATATACCCAGCAGCACCAATAAGAGCAAATTTTTCTTTGTTAGAATTCATAAAAAGTACTAATCAGTTAGCTAGACTTTATTAAATAATCTTTTGGTAAAAGATTTCTTTTTATCTGGCTTATCATCTGTATAATATCCATAGCCATAACCGTAACCATAGCCATAGCCATAGCCATAGCCATATCCATATCCATAACCGTAACCATAGCCATAACCACCGCCAGATAGTTTGATATCATTAATTACAATTGCCATTTTCATGCCACGCTCCTCAATATCACCAATAATTGATGCAAAAACTTTTTTGTGAGTAACACCCTGACGTACTAGGAAAATATTTATATCAGTATATTCCATTAGTAGATACGCATCAGTAACTAATCCAACCGGTGGAGTGTCAATAATTATATAATCGTAACGCTCTCTAAGTTCTTTAAAAAGCTCAGTAGATCTTTCTGAGGCAATAAGTTCAGCAGGGTT
>JASFZK010000075.1:0-7219 GCA_045267845.1 Bacteroidota bacterium
CTTATTTTTAACATTGTATTTCCACACTTTTATTGTTAGGTGTGGGAATTATATCACAA
The DNA here is from genome assembly GCA_045267845.1 of Bacteroidota bacterium. Taxonomy (GTDB): domain Bacteria; phylum Bacteroidota; class Bacteroidia; order Bacteroidales; family F082. The sequence continues at coordinate 60 of JASFZK010000075.1, forward strand.
TATATCTGATAATACAATATTATCAGATATATAATATTCCTAGAAATTAAAAAGTAGTTCATTTACTAAATAAATTTTTTGCTACATTGTTTATAGTAGCTACTGCTTCTGTCCAATATCCCGAAGCAATGGTGCTATTGTAAGAAAAGTTGCCATTAGTATATGTAAAAATACCAGTAGCAAATAAAAAGATGGCAATAAAAATAAATTTTTTCATGATTTTTCCTTTTTTTTATCACAAACCTTTCAAGAAAACCCCGTTCTTTAAGACGAGGATGAATTGAAAAAAAGCTTGCGAGGATTAAAGTCGTTTGGGATAGAAACTACCACTATGGACTTAAAACATAAAGCCTTTGGCTCTATGACCAAAAGGTAGTTCACAATATAATAACATAACTAACATAATTACGCTATCAATATCTTTAATCTCCTATTGTATGACCCCAAGGATCTTCGCGAACAGGCATTGAATCCATTGCTTTTTTTGTAAGACTTTTTGCATCAAAGCCCTTTCCTGCTGATTTTTTAATTGCATTGTTCAAATCATTCCAACTACTTTGAGGAAAGCATTTATCTCTTTTTGGCTGCTCATCATCACCACATTTCCTAAATGAGATATTTTTTAAATCACTTAATTTTATATCAGAACAATTACCTACTATCCAAGGTGTTCCAAGTTCTTGCTTTGCACCTTCTACGAAAATTCTTGACATTTCTTGGTCATAGCAACAATAACTACTACTATGCAAGATGCACGTTACTTTAAGAAGTTTCTTTATACAGTGCGTTTCTAAATAATGGCATTGGAGGAATCTTATAGCCTTATTTGTTTTATATTGTTGCATTCCCCATTTCATTGCAAGTTTTTCATCTGTACATGCATCCCCCTTAGATACAGAAGTAAGCACTTTAAAAATTATTGATGCCACTAAATTATAAGGTGGAGGAAGAACACTCAAACCGCTTGAAATAGCAGACCCCGCCATTGCTTTGCCATTTAACCCACCTTTAGGAGAGGACGCTTGCTGTGCACGAATATTAATGGTCCTTGCAATACCACTCCCACAAATTACTTGTCCTGCCTGTGTATAAGCATTGGAAGTAAGTGCAACAAATTTTGCTACACCGTTTACATCTTTTTTATTAATTAATATATAAGCAGCCCTTACAAATATTTCGGAAGTTGAAGACATCAACAGAGCTACTTGATCTGTAGTCATAGAAATCGGATGTTCCCATGGTTTCATTAAAACGGAAGAAGTAGAGTTACTATCAACACTAAATGCTACCATGTTAGGAAAAGAAAGGCCAATACTAGCCATACATTGTGCATAGTTAACAGCAGCTATTGTTTTTGGACTTCCTCCTAATTGTGTTTTCATAAAATCATCCGCGAGTGCAGTATCATCATCGGTAGGCGGAGCCATTGCTGCCATTATCATGCTTGCAGAGGCCATTATTGCATCACCATATGTTATTGCATGAGTATATGTTGTCGCATCAACAATTTTTGTACTCAAAAATGAAGGGTTTGTTGTAGTTGGAGGAATAGTTGGATGAACACCACCTAATTGGCCACCATTATCTAAAAGCTTGCTGCCAGCATTTAATTGCCCGGTAGCACCTGAACTGGAAGAAAACATGTTTTCAACAGCATTTCCTGCTGCATCAAAACCGCTTTTAACTCCATTTGCAGCACTTTTGAGTGTATCCCCATAAGCTCCATCCAAAGCACCAGAATAAGCCATCATACAAAGAGAAAGTAATTGCATAGGGTCAGTCATCCAAGAATTATCCAGTACCATACCTTTGTTGCACATTCCATTCCAACCACTCCATAAATGCTGAAATTGTTCTAATCCCATTACTGAGGCCATTGCTTGATCAGGAGATGCAAAATTTTTACTTTTCCATCCAAAACCACTAAGTTTAAAAGAAGTACCATAATTGATTGTGTCAGCCGTATATTTTAAACATACACCTTGCTTTTTTACACTTGTATTGCAATCCCACGAAATATCATATTTTGTAAAAATAGTTTTTCCTGTATAATCAGAAATAGGATGGCTTGGCTGATAAGATGTTGGTCGACACTTAGGATTGTTAGTCCATTCCGTACAACTGTTTTGTTTGTAACATTGGTTAAGACATCTTGAATTATTTGAAAACATATTTAATGCAAGGTCCCCACCTATATCAGTATCACTTCCAAATAGGGGGCATGTATATCCAGTAATATTAAAAGTTACTAAAAATCCAAGAGGTTGATCTTGAATAAATTCGCCTAATGAATTACTAGCCCATCTGTTGGACTGCTCATAATGGACCCCATTTATATCAGTTGTCATTCCATATACCGCTGCACTTGTATCAAGTTTTCTATATAATAGTTTTAGGGTATGTGTAACATTTGAAGTAAAGGCACTTCTCTGTGCTCCTGCAACTTCAAATTTTAAAGAATATTTATGTGCCGTATTCAAAGAGTCTGTTTTTAACACCACATTAAAACTACCATTGTTGGAAAATAAAACTTTTTCTGAAGTTGAATTATTCCATGTAAAACTATTTCTACTTAAATGAGATGAAAACATTAATTTATAAGAATCGATCGTAACGCCAATTATCTCGTTTCCCTGATTAATTAAACTATTTGTTTTATTGTTTATATTATCTCTGTCTGTATCAGTAATAGTATTTCCAATTAAAACCGATTCTTGTGAATAATTATATTTAAAAAATTTATATGTACGAAGTGCTAATCCATTTGAATTGTATATTGTTTTGGAGAGTTTTCCGTTCAAAGGTGGTGTTCCTGTCGGGAACTTAAACATACCACCGTTTAAATTTTTTATATCTCTATAAACATTACTGGAGGATATCGTATCCACTCTAAGGGATTCTATTTGTTTATTTCCCACTAAGCTTAAAAGTTTATTTTTTTGAGCTTCAGTATAGTATGTAACAAGTGGAGCTATTTGAGATGATATATTATTTGTTGCACTTAAACAACTATTTGTCTTTCTGCATTGCCCTTCACAGGAAATTCTATCAGAATATTTAGGTAATATATTACTAGTAACATCAACAGGCAATCCATTGGTCCAATCAATAAACGCCTTATCTTTTGTACAAACATATTTAGCATTAGCGATGGAAGATATCAGCGTAATTGTAATAAAAAATACATATAATAATTTTTTCATTTTTTCATTTCCTTTTTTTTAAAATGGAGCTTTGATTGAAGGTTTATCATAACAATGATATACTCTATCTTCATAAAGTTTCATTTTTGCAACAAATATCCTATTTGGATACCCAACAGGATAAACCAAAGGAATTTTTGTAATATTTCCTGTTAATAAATCTTTTACAATTATTCTATAAATTGCATGGCTTTTCTGAAAAGAATTACCAGAACTTGGCTCATGGCATGGAGTTCCTGATATTGATGCATGCCCACCATAAACTCCCCCTCCCCAATCTGTCCAATCATCGCGAAGGCATAAACTCTTTTTATCAACACCAGCAAGAGAAGGAGCAATTGGCATATCTTCTGCTAAAAATAGTTGTGAATACCCATGTGCACCTATGTCTGAAAAAGTTGCTTGATTGATTTCTTTTTTTAATAAAAGAGTATTATTGACTGAATAAAAATAAAGCTCATATGTTCCTGTATAAGGAAATACTAAAGTCAATGAATCTGTAGTATTTTCCCAATTTTTGAGGTATATAGTAGAAGTCTTTGGGTAATGTGGAAAATCGTGACCATATGCTTCGGGAGTTACTTGTTTATTATCAATTGTTACCTTTGACGAATTATAATGAGTCCTAGAGGAAAAAGAAGTTACATTACTTTGTTGTTCCATCTCTGTTGCTTGCTGAATAGACATTACATCATTAGCATTAATATTGGAGCGTTGGTTAAAACTATAGTGCCCATTATTAGGGATACAATGCATAATACCTCCGAATTCTGGCCTATTTAGCCATCTTAAACCACCAGCGTATGGTCTATTGTTATTGTGTTGTTCATTACAATATACTACTGTATGCGTATTATCAGGATGATGCATTGTTACAAAAATATCATCATCTAATGATCCACTACCATTTATAATTGTGTATATTTTATTTTCTCGTGCATCTCCAAGTTTATTTGCTCGAATGCAATCATCTCTATTAGCGAATCTATCAATAGCACCCGATAACACTCTCACACTCTGCACTGTGTATTTAGACGCATAGGACTCATCTTTTACCTCATCTTTTTTAATTACAATATCTTTATCGTATTTTTGGCATGTTTTTGTTGTTTGAGAAATATTATTTACTTTGCAAGTAACATTTCTGGCAGTGCCATTGCTGGATGATGCAGCAGGACATTGTCCTAGAAACCCAGTAACTTTCCCTGTTCCCACATCACGAACTGGTTTGCTACTATTACAATATATCATTATACTATCATCAAGAGGAGTTGATGGATCATCCTCTTTACATTCATAAGGAAACATCTCCACATCTTGTTCTTCAGCACATTGTGCATATTTTGTAAAACTGCCACCCGGACACATATACTGTTTGGTAACTAAATTTACTTTACTCGTAAATTTTTGGAATTTATTATGCTTTATGCTCACGCTCTGAAGTGAATTTTTTTTATGCCCTGTAACATTTCCAGTATAAGTACAATTTTTTTTAGTCCAGTCCCCACATCCGTTTTTAAAGCATTTCTGTTGCATTGGATTTTTGTAACAATCTTCGTCAAATGATCTATCATAATAAGTAGTACATGATACCGGCCCTCCCGGTAAAACTTGCGATGGCTTCCAACTATTACACACTGAAACATTCTTAGGAGGTCGAGGTCGTTGCATAGTTGCTATAAAAGCTGTAAAACCTATACCGCTTCCAGTAGATTGTTTTAACTCGTATGTCCTTTCAATTCTCCACCAAGGTAGGCAAACAGTAATATTATTTTCTTGACCAGTAGCACTCGGAGGAAAAATTTTACAATCAGTTCCTGTTGGGTCGACAACACCATAACCAACAAATATTTTTTTCCCTTCTAAATTTTGAAAATTCTTATTAGTATAAACATCTAAATCTATTTCATCAGGTAAACTTTTTTTAAATTCATAATATTTTAAATCAGATGGGGAACTTGTGTCCGATACAGTATTTTCATTGTTTAAAAAGAATGATTGATTTCGAGTTTTTGCTGTAATTGCATCAGCACTAACGAGCACATTAAAAAATAGTAATACAAATAAAGAAAATCTAAACATTTATATATCCTTGAATAAAATTTAAAAGTATATGATTATTAAAAAAATCATATGTCAACAAAACAACAGATATTATCAATAATGATGATATTGAAAAAAGACCCGAGAAAAACATTTTCATATCTTGAGGTGACAATGTTCCTGCCCATAATAATTGTAAGGACATATAAATAATAAGCCAATTTTTTATAACAAAAAATTTTATATAATTAAACTCGAAGTAGATATTTCCATTATTAATATTTATATTCAAGTAATTAAAATAGGCTAGCATGTAATATAAAACAACAATCCAAATCAAAGGTGCTATAGATATTAATACAAAAGCTACTTTCAGTTTAGGAATTGCTAATACATGACCATATACTATCTTGTCCGTTTTGATTTCTGGAATAATAGTAAAACCTTTTTTTTGAACTTGTATTTTATTACCATTAACGTCTTCCTCTTCGACTGTTGCCATCTTTGGCACAGTTGAAAGAGTTGCTACAGCTAAAGTATAGTGAGCAAACTCATGAAGAAAAGTACCAATCAAATAAAATATAAATTGAGAAAAAACCTTAATATATATCATTATTGTTTAACGCATTTACCACTAAAAGTTTTATAACCTGTTGGACATCCCTTCTTTTGACAAGAAAACTGATCATTTCCTAAATTTTTTACTGTTGCTCCTGCAGGACATACATCTTTATAGCATTTTCCATTTTTAGAATAAATTCCAAAGCCTTGCGGGCATTTTGATTGGGAACCGCATCTGCCTAATTTTTTATAGACAAAGGCATCACAATTAACATCATTACAGACGGATGATGTATTTAACGCACTAAAAGGTGAGTTTGTGTATGCACTCTCCCCTGGTTTCGGAGAGCCTTGAGCACAAATACCTAGTGCACAAATACCACTACTACAGATAAATGGTGAACACATCCATCTGGAACCAACAAGCGTCGGTTTTTTAGTGTCATTACATTTATATCTTACTCTTCTACAATTGTTTGATGGAGATATTGGATTATTAACAGTATTATACCAACATTTTAACTTTGTTTGTCCACTTGAGCATCCTGTTGTTCCACGCTCTGCCACTCCTCTCTGATCCGGACCTACACAATATCCAGTATTATTAGTATGTACAGAAAAGCACATACCATTTTGTTCCCATGAACCTTTGTGTTTTTGTAAAATGTTACCAACACTTATTGTGCTTTGGTTAGAGTCTTTCACCGAAGGACTTGATGTGATTCCTGAATCTATTGGTTTGTATGTTGTTCCTTGAGCTGAAGGTATTGTACTACATTGATATTTATAATATTTATACCCAATAAGTTTTGAACAGTTTCCAACAGGTGGAGTTGGGCTATTACAGTTATCATTTAAGGTTGCTTCATTATTTCTCTTTTTGTCAGGATCTCTTTTTTTGCAAGAAGATAACCCATAATTTTTTGTAGAGTATAAATTGTGGCATCCATAGCTATAATAATTGTAATGAATATCCTTATAACAATTCGAGGTCGCTGTGGATGTGGAGTTGCACACACCAGATGTTCCTTTCGGACAACTTGTCATACCAGGATTAAATAGTTTATACCCTGCTCCACAAGTAAATTGATAAGCAGTCGTATTTAAAACTTTTTTACAATTATTTACGGGTGGTGTTGGACTGTTTACATTATCGTCTAAAGTTGCTTGATTCCATACGTTTCTATTGGGATCTGTTTTTTGGTATTGCCATGTAATCCCATGATTTTGAGGAGAAAATCCACTAGGACACCCATAACTGTAATAATTATATTTTATATTTTTTTGACAATTATTAACTGGAGGTGTTGAAGATGTTCCAGATGTTCTTGTTGCTGTGTAACCACTATCACA
>JASFZK010000076.1:0-7216 GCA_045267845.1 Bacteroidota bacterium
TCAAAATCCAAAAGTTATTGCCAGATTCCAAAAGGAAGTGGATAAAATTAACAAGGAACTAGGCACACACCGTCAACTTAAGAAATTTGAACTTACCTGTCAGGAATGGACTCCCGAAACAGGAGAGCTATCCCCAACCTTAAAAGTAAAACGCAAATTCTTGAAGGAAAAATATAAAATTAAACTCGACAGACTTTATTGTTATACCGATGAAGGCGGTCATGTTGGAACTCCCTAATGAAATTATACAATGTTTTAATTATACAATTATATAATGAATCAAGTTGTAATTAAATCATTATACCATTACATCATTGTACCATTATATCATTAAACCAATAAATCATGATAAAGCAGTTAGTTTTTATAATAGTTCTTTTAATAACCATTGGAGTATTTAGTTATTCTACTTTTAGGTATTTAAGATTTTTTAAATTTACTAAAAAGAAACCCATTGGTGATATTGGTAAACGACTATGGATTACATTTAAGGTTGCCATCTTACAGCAAAAAATATTACGAAATCCGGTTGTAGGTTTCATGCACGCCCTTGTTTGGTGGGGTTTTATCCTTATAATTTTTGGAAGTATTGAGATGGTTATTGATGGCATATTTGGCACCGAACGCATATTAGTTTTTCTGGGTCCCGGATATGATTTTATAATGGCAGCAGGCGATATTTCGGCATTTGTAATTGCGCTGATGATTCTTGCTTTTCTTTTCAGAAGGCTGTTTATGCATGTAAAACGCTTTTACGGTCCTGAGATGAAACCTGTTTCTAAAATGGATGCAAACCTTGCTCTTACCATAATATTTGTATTGATGATAAGCTTGTTGGGAATGAACACTTATTATTTACTATGGGCCGATGCAACTGGCGAAGCAATTCACGGAAGCTATCCCATCAGTAATATTATTGCTGGATTTTTTAATGGTTTATCACCTGAAAACTCATGGGTGGGATATCAAATTAACTGGTGGGCACACATTGTATGGATATTTATTTTTGCCAATATCTTACCTTATTCCAAGCATTTTCATGTATTTATGTCGGTGCCAAACGTTTACATCAGCAAGGTAACCCCTTTGGGATATGTTGAAAATATGGAGGCAATTACAAAAGAGGTTAAATTAATGATGGATCCTGATGCCGCTTTCGCAGATGTGCCAGAAGACGAGGGCGACCCTGAAAGATTTGGTGTTAAGGATGTTGAAGATATTAGCTGGATTAATTATTTTAACTCGCTGGCTTGTACCGAATGCGGTAGATGTACCTCTGTTTGTCCGGCTAATATTACCGGAAAACTTCTTTCTCCACGTAAAATAATGATGGACACTCGTGCCCGTATGAAAGAAAAAGGACCTGGCTTAGTTAAAGAAGGCAACAGTTTTGATGATGCTAAAGCGTTAATTGGAACTTATATTACTGAAGAAGAATTATGGGCTTGTACACAGTGTAATGCTTGTGCCGAAGAATGTCCGGTAAATATCGATCAACCCTCTCTAATACTTGATATGCGCCGCTATCTTGTGATGGAAGAATCTAAAGCTCCAAGTGGTTTAAACACTGTTTTCTCAAACATTGAAAACAATGGTGCTCCTTGGCAATTTTCACCCGAAGATAGGATGCTTTGGGCAGAAGGTTTGGATGTACCACTTATGTCTGATGGTAAAAAACCTGAGTATCTGTTTTGGATTGGATCGGCAGGGGCTTTTGATGACAGATATAAAAAAGTAACTCGCGAATTCATTAAAATACTAAATCACTTAAAAATTGACTATGCTGTTCTTGGTACCGAAGAAACCGATAGTGGTGATATAGCTCGTCGTGCAGGTAACGAAATGCTTTTCCAAATGCAAGCAATGATGAACATCGAAGTTATGAATGCATATGAAGTTAAAAATATCATCACTTGCGACCCGCATGATTTCAACACGCTTAAAAATGAGTATACCGATTTTGATGGAAATTATAATGTAATTCATCATACACAATTTTTGCAACAGCATATATCAGCTGGCACACTAAATATTGATGGCGATGCCTTTGCAGGTAAAAAAATCACTTTCCACGATCCTTGTTATTTGGGTAGAGCAAATAATGAATATGATGCACCACGCTCGGTTCTTGATTCTCTGCCATCAGTAAATATCGAAATGGAACGTAATAAAAGCTTTGCACTTTGTTGTGGAGCCGGTGGCGGACAAATGTTTAAGGAAGCTGAAAATGGGGATAAAGAGGTATTTATTGAAAGAACCGAAGAAGCGCTAAAAACGGGTTGTTATATTATAGCAACAGCATGTCCATTCTGTATGGTAATGATGACAGATGGTCTTAAATACAAGAACAAGGAAGAAGAAATTAAGAATATGGATATTGCTGAGTTGGTTAGTGTTAGTATGGGGTTGTAGATTTGTATTAATTTACAATCTGTCAATATATACTTTAAGTTCACCAGCATTATTGAGTCCTACTTTTATTATCTACTCTTTGGCGTGCTCTTTTATACAAACCCGTGATAGAGTTTTGCATATAGTAAATTGCATATTTTCCAATTTATTAATCCTAGTTTCAAAACGTATAATATAAAATACTCCCCCCCCCCATAGCTTTTCTTTGCAAAATGATTCCGTAGCTTTTGCCATAAAATAATTTTATTCATCAAACAAAGAAAAAATATTTCATTGGTCTCATTCGATAGTTGAAACTCTACATTTTTAGTGCAAGACTTTCAGTTTCTATAAATTTTTTGATTTGAAGTCCGAAACTTGAGGTATTTTAACTTCGGGTTTATGGCTTCTAACTTCAAACCATAGTAAACAATCAAAGAGTAAAAGGTTGATTTTATTTGTGTTATATAACAAAAAAATGTTATATTTAAGAAATTATTGTTATAACTTAATACCTAATCCAATCATGAAAAAATTAACTATCTTTTATTTATGCATTTTTCTTGTGATATTTTCACCAGATATTAATGCGCAGTGGAGCAGCGATGGAAGTGCTGGTTCTTGTACAGTTTCAACAGGTATTACCACAGCTGTTGCACTAAATTCTTCCGGTACTCCCTATGTTGTTTTTATTGATAATAGCAACTCAGATAAAGCAACAGTAAAATACTATGACGGTAGCAGTTGGCAAACCGTTGGGACCGCAGGCTTTTCTGCAGGTTCTGTTACTTGGGTTGATATTGCTATTGACAACAGTGATAATATCTTTGTTGCTTACTCTGATAATGGCAATTCAGATTATGCAACAGTAATGAAATCTACAGGAGGAAACTTTTCTTTGGTTGGCTCAGCAGGGTTCTCAAATGCCGCTGTCGAGAATGTATCAATAGATACTGATGGAACATACCCCTATGTTTCTTTCCGTGATGAAGATGACACATTTATCGGTAAAGCGATGGCTTGGAGCGGTACAACTTGGTCATTAATAGGTGGAGGAGGATTTTCAGCAGGTTTCATTAGTACAAATGAAATTGTGGCCGTTTCTAATACTGAAATTTATGTTGGTTATACTGATGGAGGTGAGCTAGTTAATGCAGGTTCAGTACGAAAATGGGATGGTAGTAGTTGGGAGTATGTAGGGTCACGCGATATTACGCCTAGTGATGTAGCCGAAACAACCCTTGCTAGAGATGGTAATGGAAACTTATATTTTGGTTTCACTGATGTAAATGAAGGTGATCTTGCTGCTACGGTTTTGCGATGGAATGGAAGTAGTTGGACAACTCTTGGTGCAGCAGGTTTCACGGCTGCTGCTGCAACATGGAATTCTATTGCAATTGACAGCGATAATAACCCATATTTTGCATATAAGGATGGTGGAAATTCTGATAAAGCAACTGTTATGAGATATAACGGAACAGCATGGATAAATGTTGGATCTCCAGGATTTTCAAGTGCTGGTAATAGTACATCATTAGCGTTAGACGCAAATGATATACCATACGTAGCATATCATCAAACTGATAATACAGCAACTCTCTACCAACACTCAACAAATACATGGGATGGTTCAACAGATACCGATTGGGCTACTGCTGCAAATTGGTCGGGCAATGTTGTACCTACCACAGGTTATGATGTAATTATTGCCAATGTTGCTAATGATCCGACAATTGGAGTTAGTACTGATGCTGATTGTAATGACCTAACAGTAAATAGTAGTGGAGTACTTACCCTTAATAGCACAAGTACTACAAACGGGGCATCATTATTAATAAACGGGACATACACAAATAATGGTACTTTAAATGTTAAAAGGTATCTGGAAGATAACGCTTGGCATTTAATTACTCCTTCAACTACATCTGTAACTGCAAATGATTTTAGATGGAATGATTCGCCTAAAAGTTGGATTGTATATCATACTGAAACTGATGATAGTTGGACATATATAACCGATCCAAATACAGACTTAAATGTTGGTCAGGGTTATATGGTTTGGATTGATAATAATACTAAAACTGATGCCACCGCAACTATGACTGGTGATTTAAGAAATACCGCATTATCTCCAACCATTACTGATAATGGAAATGGTGAAAATGTTGTTGGAAATCCTTTTCCATGTGCCATTGACTGGGATCAGGGAACATGGACAAAAGATGTAACATCAACAGTATATGTTTGGGATAACTCTATAAATGATTACGTATACTGGAATGGTTCGGCAGGAGATCTAACTTTAGGAGTTATCCCGATGGGACAAGGATTTACTGTAGACGCTGATGGTCAAGGTGGCTCCGCATCGCTTACTATACCATTAGATGCAAGGCTTCATAGTCCTCAGGATTTTTATAAGACTGCGGCTGATGATAATGATGAGCCATATATACGCTTACAACTTGATGGTGAAAATATTGGAAATACGTTATTTATAGGCTTTCCATCACACGGAACCGATTATTTTGATATGATAAAAGGAGATGGAAGGAAATTATATTCTTCCGATTCAACAACACAATTATTTGCTGTTGAAGATGGTGAGGAATTATGCATAAACACTAACAAACCATTAATTGAGGGTGAGTCTAAAACTATTCCGTTAAATTTAGTTCAGGTAATTAACGGAAACTACACTTTGTCGGTAACAGGTTTTGAAACTCTTGAAAATTATTCAATAAATCTGGAAGACACTAAAACTACAATAACACAAAATTTAAAGGTCAATCCGGTTTACAATTTTTCAGCTAGCCAAAACGATGTTGCTGAGCGTTTCTTGTTACATTTTGCTTGGTCGCCTGATGGTATTGATAATCCACAGGATGAAAATACCGAGACATTTAATATATATTCATACGGACAAACAGTTTACATAAACAGTTTAGATAATAAATATAGAAAAGGAACAATACAGATTTGTGACATGTTTGGGAGGACAATTTTAAATGAACAAATACACATAAACGGGCTTAGTAGTTATAAATTAAACATTAGCAATGTTTATGTTATAGTGAAGATTGTTACTGACGGAGAAATTTCAACAAAAAAATTACATATTAATTAGGAGGCAAAGCAATGAAAAAAACTATTAAAAAACTATTTAGACTGTTTATCGCCTTATTATTTATGGCAGGTACTTATACTCTAATGGCACAACCACCACCACCACCAGGTGGATCAAGTGGCGGTGGAAGCGGTACTGGTGGTACCGACGAACAACGTAACGGAGGAGGAGCACCAATTGGTGGAGGATTATTCATACTACTTGGCCTTGGTGCTGTTTATGGTGGTCGTAAGATTTATAACTTGAAAAAGGAGACCCTGGAAGAATAACTTAAAACTATAAATATGAAAACTTTTATTACTTCAATTATTATCATAATCCTTATGCTACTAGGATTTTGGTATTTTATGGGCAACAAATGCACAGAAATGGAAAATGCCAATAAACTGGCAATAAAAAATGCCGTAGAGCATGCCGTTGACTCTGTAAATACACGCTATGCTCTTAATAAACCAATAAAGCACTCTCATGTATTTCCAAAGACTGAAAATAAGAAGGAAGTAGTTAAAAAGAAAACCTCTGCACCTGTTAAAAAAGATGCTAACTCGTTTACAGATGACCGTGATGGACAAAAATACAATATAGCACATATTGCAGGTCAAATTTGGATGGCACAAAACCTAAACTACAATACAGGAAAGTCACTATGCTATTATGATGAAATAAGTAACTGTGATGAATTAGGAATGCTGTATACATGGGAAGATGCATCAACTGCCTGTCCTGATGGCTGGCATTTACCTGATGACGCAGAATGGTCGCACTTAATAAATAATTATGGTGGAATCATAGAAGCAGGAAAACATCTTAAAAAAGGTGGAGGTTCAGGCTTCAATATTTTATTGGCTGGTTATCATGATAAAGCAGGTTTCTTTGGCAAAAAAGATGAAAGTTCCTATCATTGGTCATCAACTGATCAGAATGCTGATTATGCCAGTTTTAAAGGTATTTACCACGATGTTGATAATGTTGGAACCTACACATATACAAAAGCAGATGAATTTTCTGTTAGATGTATTAAAGATGATTAACTGGTAATAAACCTCTCTGGTATAAGTTTTGCAACCTAGCCTGCGAGAATCGTGGTTTTAACACTTCCAGAATACCTTCATGCAAAGGGTTGGGATAATAATTTTACGGATGTAGAATAGGCTTATAATTTAGCGAGCCGCCTACTGTTTCTTTTCTCACAATTACATATCTACGGGACTTTAATATATTCCCAGCCACTTGGGGCGATATTATAAATAATTCCTTTACTGATACCCCCTCTGCTTGCGGCATGGTAGTTTATTATATTTACTTGCTTTTATATTTAAGGTGGCAGTAATTTATATAGCTTATCACTACAAAATAACTAAAGCGTCAATATTGAAAATGAAAAGACAATCAATAATAGAGAATATTGTCAAAGCTTTCCTGATTGTAACTTTTTCACTGATGTGTTATTCGCAAACTAATGCACAAATAACAGATACGATCCATATCAAAGTTGAAGATGGATGGATTGAAAAAATGAGTAATAAAATTGCATTGGATGTTTCATTAAATAATTCATATGAAATATTTGAAGTAAAGACTTCCACTAATAAATATATCCTTCACCCGAATACACCAACCAATTTACGTTTAAAATTAAACTACAGATTTATTTCATTTGGCTTTCAATTTGCACCCGATTTTATACCTGGAAATGGCGAT
>JASFZK010000077.1:0-10569 GCA_045267845.1 Bacteroidota bacterium
CTTAGAAAAGGTAACGCAATAGGTGTTCGTGTAACATTAAGAGGAGTAAAAATGTATGAGTTTTTAGATAGACTTATTTCTGTAGCTCTTCCTCGTGTACGTGACTTTAGAGGAATCAATGATAAAGGTTTTGATGGAAGAGGAAATTACTCTTTCGGAATCACTGAGCAATTGATTTTTCCAGAGATTGACATAGATAAAGTGAGTAATATTAATGGTATGGATATAACAATTGTTACAACTGCAAAAACTGATCAGGAAGCATTCGGATTGCTAAAAGCATTTGGATTACCATTTAAAAATCAAAAAAAAGCATAACTCATGGCAAAAGAATCAATGAAAGCGCGTGAGCGTAAAAGACAAAAAATGGTTGCACAATATGCAGAAAAACGTGCTGCATTAAAAGCTGCTGGTGATTACGAAGGTTTACAAAAACTACCACGTAATGCATCACCTGTTCGCTTGCATAATCGTTGCCAGTTAACCGGAAGACCTAAAGGATATATGAGACTATTTGGAGTCTCACGTATAAACTTTCGTGAGATGGCTTTGAGTGGGTTAATCCCAGGAATTAAGAAAACCAGTTGGTAATAATTTAAAAAGTATAGTCAGATGATAACCGATCCAATTGCAGATTATTTAACACGTATTAGAAATGCTAATGCTGCAAAACATAGAATGGTGGAAGTACCGTCTTCAAACCTAAGGAGAAATATTACCAAAATCCTTTTCGAAAAAGGATATATCTTAAACTATAAGTTTGAGGAAAATGAAGTTCAGGGCACAATTAAGATAGCCTTAAAATATCATCCGGTAACAAAATTACCTGCGATAAATGATATTAAAAGAGTGTCACGTCCTGGTTTACGTCAATATGTAAATGCAAATGAATTACCACGTGTTTTAAACGGACTTGGTGTTGCAGTACTTTCTACTTCTAAAGGTGTTATTACCGATAAAGAAGCCAGGAAATTAGGCATTGGCGGCGAAGTAATTTGTTATGTAAGTTAATTAGAAGAAGTAAGACAATGTCACGAATAGGAAAAATGCCAATAACTTTGCCTCAGGGTGTTGAAGTTAGTGTAACTGATACAAACCTTGTTAAGGTTAAAGGAAAATTAGGAGAGCTTGAACAGCTTGTTGACCCTGCTATTACTGTTAAAGTTGAAGATGGGAAAGTAGTTGTTGATAGATCTACTGATAAAAAAGATCATAAAGCGAAACATGGTCTTTACAGATCTTTGATTGCAAATATGGTAGTAGGAGTTACCGAAGGATATAGAACAGTTCAAGAGCTAGTAGGTGTTGGTTACAAAGCCGAGGCAAAAGGACAATTACTTGATCTTTCATTAGGATACTCTCACCACATTTATATGGAGCTACCTATTGAAGTAAAAATTGAAACCGAATCGGCTAGAGGTAAAAATCCATTGATTAAACTTTTTTCAATTGATAAACAACTAATCGGACAGGTAGCAGCAAAAATTCGTTCGCTACGTAAGCCTGAGCCATACAAAGGTAAAGGTATTAAGTTTCAGGGTGAAGAGCTTAGGAAAAAAGCTGGTAAAGCTGCTGGAGATAAATAATAAACTATTGAAACTGTTAACAGGTAAAACCTAATAGTAATGGGAATAAAGAATAAAAAGGCGTATAGCAGGCTTAGAATAAAAAGGAGAATCAGAAAAACCATCGTTGGTACAGCTGTTCGTCCAAGAATGTCTGTATTTAGAAGCAATAAGCAAATATATGTTCAGCTTATTGACGATAGCAACGGTACTGTTCTTGTTTCAGCATCATCACGTGAAAAAGATTCTGCTGATACAAATGGTAATAAAATTGAACAAGCTAAATTAGTTGGAACTGTTATAGCAGAAAAAGCAAAAACGGCAGGAATTGATAATATTGTTTTTGATAGAAACGGATATTTATACCATGGCAGAGTTAAATCGCTTGCTGAAGCTGCCAGATCAGGAGGACTTAAATTTTAATAGATCATGACAAACGCAAATATAAAACGTGTTAAATCCAGTGAAATCGAATTTAAAGATAGACTGGTAAGCATTCAAAGAGTAACTAAGGTTACAAAAGGTGGTCGTACTTTCAGCTTTTCTGCAATTGTTGTTGTAGGAAATGAAAATGGAGTTGTAGGTCATGGTCTTGGTAAGGCTAAAGAGGTTACTTCTGCTATTGCTAAAGGTATTGATGATGCAAAAAAACATCTTGTAAAAGTTCCTGTGTTAAACGGAACAATACCTCATCAGCAACTTGGTAAGTATAGTGGTGCATTAGTTTATGTACAGCCTGCTGCTCCTGGTACAGGAATTATTGCTGGTGGTGCCATGCGTGCCGTACTTGAAAGTGTTGGTATTAAAAACGTACTAGCAAAATCTAAAGGTTCATCAAACCCTCATTCAGTTGTTAAAGCTACTATTGATGCTCTTACTAAAATGAGAGACCCATATACAATTGCACAGGTTAGAGGTGTTGAACTTGACACCGTTTTTAACGGATAACAGTTAAAAAATAAGCAGGATGAAAAAAGTAAAAGTTACCCAAGTTAGAAGTGCAATTAATAGACCAAATAGGCAAAAGTTGACACTCATAGCTTTAGGAATCAAGAAATTGAACAGACCTAAAGTACATGATCTAACTCCACAAGTAAGTGGTATGATCGAAAAAGTTAAGCATTTATTGAAGGTAGAAGAAATTTAAAAAGATATAGATAATGGATTTAAGTAATCTTAAACCTGCAGAGGGTTCTGTAAAGAACAAAAAGAGAATAGGACGTGGGCAAGGATCCGGACGTGGCGGTACTGCTACAAAAGGTCACAAAGGAGCTCAATCAAGATCTGGTTACAAACGTAAGATTGGTTTTGAAGGAGGACAAATGCCATTATACCGTCGTGTTCCTAAGTTTGGTTTTAAAAATATTAACCGAAAAGAATATAGAGGGATTAATGTAGAAGTACTACAAGAGCTTGCCGATAAATTGAGCATCACATCTATTAATAAAGATGTTCTTATCGAAAATGGTTTAGCCAGAAAAAATGACCTAATTAAAATATTAGGTATGGGCGAACTTAAAGCTAAACTAGAAGTTACTGCAAACGGATTTACAAAAACAGCACAGGCAGCCATTGAAGCTCAAGGCGGTACTGTTACTAAAATCTAAAATTGGATGAAAAAATTAATCGAAACCATTAGAAATATAAATAAGATTGAGGAATTAAGAAATCGAATTCTTTTTACACTCGGTATTATTTTGATCTATCGTTTAGGATCGTATATAGTATTACCAGGTGTTGACCCAAATATGTTAGCCAACCTTAAACAACAGGGCGAGGGTGGTTTAATGGGATTATTAAACATGTTTTCTGGTGGGGCATTTTCCAACGCTTCAATTTTTGCGCTTGGTATTATGCCATATATCTCTGCATCTATTGTTATTCAGCTTTTGGGTATGGCAATTCCTTATTTTCAAAGGTTGCAACGCGAAGGTGAAAGTGGTAGACGTAAAGTAAACCAAATTACAAGGTACTTAACTGTTGTTATTGTTGGACTACAGGCACCTGGATATATTGCAAACCTTGTTTCGCAATTACCAGCAGAAGCCATTACTCCGTTTAATGCTGCAATTGGTACACCGCCTATTTTCTTTTGGATATCTTCTACAGTTATCCTGATAGCTGGTACATTATTTGTAATGTGGCTTGGCGAAAAAATCACAGATAAAGGAATTGGTAATGGTATTTCTCTAATCATTATGATTGGTATTATAGCACGATTACCTGGTTCACTTGTACAAGAGTTTGCATCAAAAATGGGATCGCTTGGTGGTGGATTAGTTTATTTCTTACTCGAACTTGTAATACTGATATTCGTTATACTGTTCACAATATTACTTGTTCAAGGTACTCGAAGGGTTCCGGTTCAGTACGCAAAACGTGTTGTTGGAAACAAACAATATGGTGGAGTTCGTCAATATTTACCTTTAAAGGTTAACTCAGCAGGAGTTATGCCAATCATCTTTGCTCAAGCAATTATGTTCCTCCCAATTACTTTGGTAGGGTTTGCTAACTCTGAGGCAATGTCTGGATTTGCAGCTGCTTTCTCTGATTATACCGGTTTTTGGTATAACTTCACATTCTTTATTACGATTATACTGTTCACATACTTTTATACTGCCATTACTATTAATCCAAAGCAAATGGCCGATGATTTGAAAAAGAATGGTGGTTTTATTCCTGGCGTTAAACCAGGTAAGAAAACAGCAGAATATCTTGACAATATATTATCACGCATAACATTACCAGGTTCAATATTCCTTGGGTTTATTGCAATCATGCCTGCATTTGCTATGATAGCTGGAGTTAATAGTGGATTTGCCCAATTTTATGGTGGAACATCATTATTGATTCTTGTAGGTGTTGTACTTGATACATTGCAACAAATTGAAAGTTATTTACTGATGCGCCATTATGACGGACTGACTAAGTCGGGACGGATTAAAGGAAGGTCATCAACATTTAATATGTAATTTTACTTCCGTTTGATGATTTATATTAAAACAGACGAAGAAGTTGAAATTCAAAGAAAGAGTTCTTTACTTGTTGGAAAAACTTTAGCTGAAGTAGCCAAGATTATTAGACCTGGCATTTCAACCATTGAATTGGATAAGGTTGCAGAAACCTTTATTCGTGACAATGGTGCCGTACCTGGATTTAAAGGATATGGTGGTTTTCCTGCTACACTTTGCATTTCTGTAAATGAAGAAGTGGTGCATGGCATACCTGGAAAAAGGGAATTGAAAGATGGCGATATAGTTTCTGTTGATTGTGGTACACTAATGAATGAATTTTATGGTGATTCTGCATATACATTTGCTGTAGGAGAGGTTGATGAAAAAGTGCTACTGCTTTTGGAAAGAACAAAACAGTCACTTTATCTTGCGATTGAGCAGGCTATTGTAGGTAAAAGAGTTGGAGACATTGGACACGCAGTTCAAAATTATGTTGAAGGTTTTGGCTACTCTGTTGTTCGTGATTTAGTTGGGCACGGAGTTGGTAGAAATCTACACGAAAAACCTGAAGTTCCTAATTATGGACGAAGAGGTTCAGGCATAAAGTTGAAAAATGGTATGTGTTTGGCCATCGAACCAATGATTAATCTTGGAGTTAAGGAGGTTATTCAGGATACAGATGGATGGACAATAAGAACCATTGACTCTCAACCATCGGCTCATTTCGAACATGATGTTGTTGTTAGAAATGGAAAAGCTGATATAATGTCAACATTTGAGTATGTTGAACAAGTATTAAATAATAAATAGTCAATAAATATGGCAAAGCAAAAGTCAATTGAACTTGATGGTACAGTAATAGAATCTCTCGGAAATGCGATGTTTCGTGTGGAGTTGGAAAATGGGCATAAAATTACTGCTCATATTTCTGGTAAAATGAGAATGCATTATATTAAAATATTGCCTGGCGATCGAGTTAAATTGGAAATGTCACCATATGATTTAACAAAGGGTAGAATAACATTCAGATACAAATAGATATAACGATGAAAATAAGAGCATCAATAAAAAAAAGAACACCTGACGATAAGTTAGTTCGTCGTAAAGGTAAATTGTATATTATTAACAAAAAGAATCCTAAATATAAACAAAGACAAGGGTAACTTGTTGTTGGTTATAACTGATTAAAAATAATAATTATGGCTAGAATTGCTGGAGTAGATGTACCAAGTAAAAAGAGAGGCGAAATTGCACTTACATATATTTATGGAATTGGCAGAAACGCATCTCAAAAGATATTAACACAAGCTGGTATTGACTGGAGTGTAAAAGCAGATGACTGGACGGATGATCAACAAAATGATATTCGTGCTGTAATTGCTGATGGTTACAAAGTTGAAGGTGAATTACGTTCTGAAACTCAGATGAACATTAAACGATTAATGGACATCGGTACATACAGAGGTATAAGGCATCGTATTGGTTTACCTTTAAGAGGTCAGAATACAAAGAATAACGCAAGAACTCGTAAAGGTCGTAAGAAAACAGTTGCCAATAAAAAAATGGCTGTTAAATAATTATAAAAATATTCAATTCATAGTCTAGTAATAAGATAAGTATGGCACAAAGGACCAGAAATACAAAAAAAAGA
Organism: Bacteroidota bacterium; assembly: GCA_045267845.1. Lineage (GTDB taxonomy): Bacteria > Bacteroidota > Bacteroidia > Bacteroidales > F082. Next base: position 6,171 of record JASFZK010000077.1, read on the forward strand.
GTTGTTAAGGTAGAGCCAATAGGAAGAGCCTATATTAAAGCTTCGTTTAATAATATTATTATCTCTTTAACAAATGATTCAGGACAGGTAATTTCATGGGCATCAGCCGGAAAAATGGGATTTAGAGGTTCTAAAAAAAATACTCCTTATGCTGCCCAAATGGCAGCAACCGAATGTTCAAAAGTTGCACACGATCAAGGTCTACGTAAAGTAAAAGTTTATGTTAAAGGTCCTGGTTCAGGACGTGAGTCAGCAATTAGAACAATACATTCATCTGGAATCGAAGTTACAGAAATTATTGATGTAACACCACAACCACACAATGGCTGTCGTCCTCCAAAAAGAAGAAGAGTATAACTTTATTAACTGAAAAAAAATCTAAGCTATGGCAAGATATATAGGACCAAAATCCAAAATTGCGCGTAAATTTAATGATCCAATTTATGGACCAGATAAATTTCTTGAAAAAAAGGCATTTCCTCCAGGACAACATGGTCCTAATAAAAGAAGGAAAAAACAATCCGAATATGGTATTCAGCTTCAGGAAAAACAAAAAGCTAAATATACATACGGTATACTTGAAAGACAATTCCGTAATATTTTTAAACTTGCATCACGCAAAAAAGGTATTACCGGAGAAAATCTTCTTAAATTAATTGAAGCTCGCCTTGATAACACTGTTTATCGTTTAGGTATTTCACCTACCAGATCAGGTGCTCGTCAATTGGTTTCACACCGTCATATTACTGTTAATGGTAATGTTGTAAATATTGCATCTTATTCGCTTAAAGAAGGTGATGTAGTTGGTGTTAGAGAAAAGTCTAAAAGTATGGTTGTTATTACTGATTCTTTGGAAAGTCCACATAAAAGCTTTTCATGGCTTGAGTGGGATTCTGAAAAACTTCAGGGTAAATTTCTTAATTATCCTGCACGTGATGAAATTCCTGAAAACATTAAGGAGCAACTCATCGTTGAACTATACTCTAAGTAGTAATTAAGTAAGTAATTGAAAAAATTTAAAGTTAAAGATATATTATGGCAATTTTAGCATTTCAGAAGCCCGATAAGGTACTAATGAATGAAGCTGATGAGTTCCACGGAATATTTGAATTTCGTCCACTCGAACCAGGCTTTGGCATAACTATAGGTAATGCCCTCAGACGAATTTTACTATCTTCACTAGAAGGATTTGCCATTACATCGTTAAAGATTGATGGCGTAGTTCATGAATTCTCCACTGTGAAAGGTGTTGTTGAAGATGTTACCGAGATTGTTTTAAATCTTAAAAAGATACGTTTTAAACAACAAATTGAAGGCGAAAATAGTGAAAAGGTAAACATTGTTATTGGTGATCAGGAAGTATTTACTGCTGGTGATATTAACAAATTTTTATCGGTATTTCAAGTTCTAAATCCTGATGAAGTTATTTGTCACTTAGATTCTTCTGTTAAACTGAGTATGGAACTTACCATTGCCAAAGGTAGAGGATATGTTCCTGCAGATGAAAATGTTGATGAAGATGCATTAGTTGGTACAGTTGCTATCGATTCGATACATACTCCAATTAAGAATGTTAAATATCATGTGGAGGATTTCAGGGTTGAGCAAAAAACTGATTATGAAAAACTCGTTATTGATATTATTACTGATGGTTCAATTCATCCAAAGGATGCGCTAAAAGAATCAGCAAAAATATTAATTCATCATTTCCAGTTATTCTCCGATGAGAGAATTACGCTAGATACCGAAGAGAAATCAGTTAATGAAGAATTTGATGAAAATACTTTACATGTTCGTCAACTTCTAAAATTAAAACTTACCGATCTTGATTTATCAGTAAGAGCTCTTAATTGTTTAAAAGCTGCTGATGTTGAAACATTAGGTGAGCTTGTAGCATATAACAGAAATGATCTACTTAAGTTTAGAAACTTCGGTAAAAAATCTCTTACCGAACTTGACCAGTTAGTCGATGTAAAAGGACTTGAGTTTGGTATGAATGTATCAAAATATAAATTAGATAAGGAATAAGCGCGATGAGACACAGAAAAAGTTTTAATCATTTAGGAAGAACCGCTTCGCATAGAAAAGCGATGCTGTCAAACATGGCAACTTCTTTGATACTACATAAAAGAATTACCACAACTGTTGCAAAAGCTAAAGCCCTTAGAGGTTATGTTGAACCTTTGATTACAAAATCAAAAGATGATACTACCCATTCGCGTAGAGTTGTATTTAGTTATTTGGTAGACAAATATGCTGTTACTGAGTTGTTCAGAAACATTGCTCCAAAAATAGCTGATCGACCAGGTGGATATACAAGGATTATTAAACTTGGTAAACGTCTTGGAGATAATGCTGAAATGGCAATGATTGAGTTAGTTGATTATAATGAATTACTATTAACTGACAAGACTAAGAAAGCTAAATCTACACGTCGTCGTAGAAGTTCAGGTAAAAAGACTACTGATACTACACCAGTTGTTGAAGCAAAAGAAAACGATGTTGTTGAAGATGCAGTAGTTGTTGAAGAGAAAGTTGCAGAAACAACAGATACTGATAAGAAAGAAGAAAAAAAATAGAACATAATAGTTTCTATTTATAGTATAAAAGGATAGGAGAATTTCTCTTATCCTTTTTTTGTTTTATTAGGTTTAGGTATGAATATGATTTATATTAAAAAGTATTTAAAATAAATCTTTCATCCATATTTTTTGAGTACGATTTATGCAAACGATTTCAATTGCCAATTTTTATAATTCAGACATGATTTACAACATTTATCATTAGTAATGTGGTAAAACCAATTTGTCAATCAGGTGTTTCTATAAATCAAGTCAAAAAAAATGTAATTTCGCCAAACAATTTAAATTAATAAAGATATGAGTCAAATAGCAAGTATACATAGCAGACAAATTTTGGATTCGCGTGGAAATCCAACTGTAGAAGTTGATGTATACACAACAAACGGAACAGTAGGAAGAGCGGCAGTTCCATCAGGTGCATCTACCGGTATTCATGAAGCTGTTGAATTAAGAGATGAAGATAACAGTGTTTTCCTTGGTAAAGGTGTTCTTAAGGCTGTACAAAATGTAAATAATATATTATCCGAAGAATTGAATGGATATTATGTAACCGATCAGGTTGAGATTGATAATCGTATGATTGAAATCGATGGCACACCCAATAAAGCTAAGCTTGGTGCTAATGCGATTTTAGGTGTTTCTATGGCTGTAGCACATGCCGCTGCACAGGAAACAAATCAGCATCTTTTTAGATATATCGGTGGAGTTAATGCAAAAATGCTTCCCATACCCATGATGAATATACTCAACGGTGGTTCACATGCTGATAATAGTATCGATTTTCAGGAGTTTATGATAATGCCAGTTGGTGCCAGTAGTTTTAGCGAAGCTCTAAGAATGGGTACTGAAGTATTTCATAATTTGAAATCTGTTCTTAAAAAAGCTGGATATTCAACAAATGTTGGTGATGAAGGTGGTTTTGCTCCTAATTTAAAGTCAAACGAAGAAGCTGTAAAAGTTGTACTTGAGGCTATCGATAAGGCTGGCTACCGCGCTGGGGAGGATATATTTATCGCTCTTGATCCTGCATCATCTGAGTATTTCATTAAAGAAGAAAATGTTTATCACTTAAAATGGTCAACAGGAGAAAAACTAACTCCGGCAGAGATGGTAGACTACTGGGATAACTGGACAAAGAAATATCCGATTATATCCATTGAAGATGGCATGGATGAGGATGATTGGGATGGATGGAAACTTATGACCGATAAAATGGGTGATAGAATTCAAATAGTTGGTGACGATTTATTTGTAACAAATACGGAAAGATTAGCTAAAGGTATTAAGAATGGTGTTGCTAACTCAATTCTTATAAAAGTTAACCAGATTGGCACATTAACAGAAACCATTGATGCTGTTACCATGGCATCTAATAATAGCTACACTTCAATTATTAGTCATCGTTCAGGCGAAACCGAAGATGTTACTATTGCTGATTTAGCTGTTGCTTTAAATACAGGGCTAATCAAAACTGGTTCGGCAAGTAGATCTGATAGAATAGCTAAATACAATCAATTACTTCGAATTGAAGAATTGTTAGGAGATTCGGCAACTTACCTTGGTAAGAATTTCAGATTTCTATAAAAAGATAATTAGTTTGTTGAAAAGCCGATGTTCTGCATCGGCTTTTTTTATGTCTATATATTTGCTTGCTAAGCAGGTATTAGTGTGGGCGGACAATTCGTGCTTTTCGTTTGTAGTTATTTCGTACCAGCTGTATTTTTGTAGCTAATACGCGGGCTTTCTCCGTCAGCCTGCGTTTAGCAACAAAAAAATCAGCAGCTACTTCAATAATCTACCACTACAATCACGGCCGC
>JASFZK010000078.1:0-4396 GCA_045267845.1 Bacteroidota bacterium
TCTGGCTTTTTGCAGTTGCTGCACCAATGCGGTACTACTGATGAACTTAACCCGGATTGATTGCGCTATTAAGGCATGACCTATTGCCGCACCAAGGTGGGTCTTGCCCAGACCACTGGCACCAAATAATAAAACATTATGACCTTGTCTAAGCCAGTCGAGTTGATTTACTTTTTGCTGTAGTTGATGCGCGGTGACACCTTTAATTTCACTAAAGTTATATTGGCTAAGTTGTTTTCCTGTGGGTAGCTGACTTTCTTTTAACAGCCGTTTAAGTTTGTTTTCATAGCGTTGATTATTTTCTATCTCGCATAACTCAACCAGGAACTGTGCAGGCTCCCAGGCTTCTTTAATGGCTTTTTCGGATAAACATTGCCATGTTTTACCAATAGCGGTTAATCGCAACTCTTTGAGCAATAGGGGTAAGCTTTGAATGCTAGCCATGTAAACCGCCCATCAAACAATCGTAACTGTTAAGGCTATGTTGCTGGCTGGTGATCACTGGCATTTCAATTTTATCTAGGCTAAATAACTCACGACATTGTTTTATGGATGCCTTTCGATTTGCTTCAAATGCGTTTAATACATAACGCCCAAGTGCGGCTTCACAACCGTAGTTGTCGGCAAGTACGAGTAAATCGACCCTGTACCGGCAGTCGACATCGTGGAGACCATCAAGGGTTAATTTTTCCCATAATAAAGTAAAGTCACCCGAAGGGATAAGATCGTCCCGAAGCAATGAGTATCTAAAGGCATTGGGCTTTTTCGCAAGCGAATGAATCACATGGCGGTAATCCACATTGCGCCCTCGGTTAGTGCCTTGCGCATATACTCGATTCAAGGTTAATGTTTCTTCATGACCGTAAAACAGCACTAATCGTTCATCATAAATATGCACCAGTAGGGCACAGCCGATCAAGCGGGAGGGCACAGTATAAGTGACCCGCTTAACGCTAATGGTGCTGCTTGATGTGACTTTGACATGCAGTTCATTAAAGTCATTTGTACGGCGACTTGGAAGTGTTTTTAAATGCATTTTTTCTTCCTCAAAACGCGTTTTACATTGACGGTTAACTTTGGCGACAATGAGGTTGATAAATTTTTCATATTCACTAAGTAATATAAAATCGCGACTGCCGCGTAACATGAGTTGTTGATCTATCTTTCTTTTTAGATGCCCGTGAGCCGACTCTATTGCGCCATTTTCATGGGCCACACCTTTGTTATTGCGTGTCGCTTTTACGCCATAATGCTTGCACAGTTTACTGTAACGTTCGGTTAGCAAGGTTGCCTGTGTATGATTTTTAAATGGGGCGCTTAAGCTGTCTGTTCGATGCGTTGCAGGCACGCCACCGCTGCGCCAAAAAGCATTTTGTAATCCTGATGAAAGTGACTCAAAACTCTCGCCACCTAAACACACTTGAACATACGTCCAGCCGCTAAAAACCAGGCGGTAATGATAAAGCTTATGCTCAAACTTATTCCCCGCTAACGTAATATTGAGCTTATTCATCCAGGTATAATCGGATATCCCCATATCCCCTGGAATATGGCGCGGCAAGAAGATCACTTCTTGCTGCGGACCGTATTTAGCCCGCCACTTTTTAACTCGACGTTGTAATGTCCTTAGATGCGATTGTTCAAATTGATTGGGGGCTTTTTCGTCTAATACGTCAAGCAAAGTAATGGGTTGGAGTTCGGGGTTTTCCTCCAGTAAAGGGACTAGATATTTTTCAAATAAGCCTTTAAAAGGATCTTTACGGGTACGATACTCCCGAGGCAGGTGATTGACTTGATGCTCACCTTTTTCTATGCGCCTTGCGGTACGCTCTGAAAAACCAGCCTTGGCAGCTGAAGTGACTTGTAACTGTTTTGCGTTCTTACGATTAGACATATATAACTTAACCTGCTTTTTGGTGATGGGTTTTCCAGGCATATAAATCTCTTGGTGATTAGATATACCTGAAGTTTACCAAAACCGGCCATGCTAGTTGTCGCGTACCGGTCAAGTTAATTGTCGCCTAATACCTTAGATATTTCAGGAGACAATACTGATGGCAGCAAATCATCCGATAGCTGGAAACATGCATTTTTACCTATAAAAAATCCAATTGATATTAATAAAGGCGATGTTTTATATGTGAATTTTTCGCGAAAATACCCTAATAATTCCACCAATAAGTTCAGACAAATTTATCGATGGAGGGGGTATGTAGAGCGAAACTCTAACATCATTGGTGAATTTTATCAGAGCTTAAATGAGGCAGATTTGCAATAATTTAATTATCATAAATCACCCCATAATTAAGTTATTTTTAATTCAGAATAACACTGCTTATATAGGATTTTTTGTTAATGAGAAATTCCAGTAACTTTTCAGAGTAATCAGACTTAACTCCATTTATAACTGATTCATATTCAGATAAGTTTTTCCTCCATTTTTTTACCTTAATACAACTCTCAAATACATCAATTAACAAGTATTTTTCCAAAACATCAAAATACCTAAATACGGTTGCATAAACCGCGTCTATCATCATAAATTTGTCACCTGAATAATACGGGGTTTCTATTTCACTTTCTAACTGTTTTATTTTTTTTCTAATAACAACGGCGTGCGATTCATAATCTAATGCTGACTTAGAAGAGTATAGTGCCCCAATGTCATTTAACATTTGTGAACCAAACTCAATCCACGCACGATGCGATGCCTTTTTTATTGGGTCAACGGGTAGCAGTTCACCTGGTGTAATTTCATCTAAATACTCACAGATCGCTGCTGATTCAAATATAGCATGATTATTTTCAATAACTAAAAGTGGCACCTTACCTAAAGGAGACTTCTCATTAAACCATATTGGCGGACTATCTAAATCGATATATTCACGCGTATAGCTTATATTTTTTTCATTTAAAATTATAACCGAACGTTGAACATACGGGCACAGCTCATAACTTACTAACAATAGATCACTCGCATTCATAATACATATCCTGAACTCATGTTAAGTCGTATATAAAACTCGCATAAACATCTATTTAATTATATTTTTATCAATATAATAGCTAGACCATATATACCTGAATTTTTATCTGGAAATTATTTCCATACACGACGTTACGGCCTATATTAAAACCGGCTTGTAACGTAATATTAATAGTTTTATCGTATAAAAACAGGTATTAAAACGCTATTATACTATGCATTTTTGCAAACCGAGCTTTCAAGCATTCACACGGAGATACTATATGCTTAATAATTTGAATTGGAACGACATACATGTATTTCTTGTTATAGCACGCGAAAAATCTCTCGCCTGTGCAGCATTAACACTAGGTGTCACTCATTCAACGGTTTTTAGAAAGCTTAATGCATTAGAAAAGAATATAAATATAAAGCTATTTTCACGCAATACAGATGGCTATGTTCTGACTGAAACTGGTAAAGAAGTTTTGGCTTATGCAGAAAACATATCAACTCATATTGATGACTTAAATAAGTTACTTAATAGCCGAAATACTGAAACACAAGGAATTATTAATGTTACAGCCCCACATAATTTAGCTTATAATTTTTTGCCAAGATATTTTTATAAATTTAACAAAAAGTATCCCGATATATCTATAAAAATATTAGTCAGTAATAAAAACTTTAATCTTTCTAGGTTAGATGCTGATCTTGCTATAAGAGCAACACAAGAACCTCCTGAAAATTTAATCGCTAAAAAGTTACTCAGTCTTAAATGGGGAGCTTATGCCTCCATTGAATATCTAAGTGATAAAAACATACCGTTAACGCTTGATGATTTAAATGAGCACTTATTAATTTCTTCTGATCAGGCGCTATCAATGCTACCTGCTTATCAATGGATTGAATCAAATATACACTCCAGTAAAATAATTGTCCGTTGTAATGATTTAATGTCTATGTCTGCTTTTGCTGAGTCAAACTTAGGCATTGCCTTTTTACCTGACGATCAAGCTAAGCCAGAGTTACAGCGCCTATTTGATTTACCTTCAGACATTATGAGTGATATATGGATGTTAATTCACCCTGACATGCGACAGTGTAAACGCTTAATTATTTTAAGAGACTTCTTGTTAGAAAGTTTCAGAAATGATCCATTATTGAAACAACATTCAATTTATTAAACAAGAGAGGATTTGCACTCTATATTTATGAGTAATTGGCAAATATAGTGTCCATAAATCAATCGGTATCATAATCTATTTTATTCATACAATGACTATTAAAAATGCTTTATAAAGACATTATAAGTGTGGCTGCAATTGCACTTACTAACGGTACAATAGTAAAGAATACACATGGGTTTCATGCGATAATACCGCATGAAATATGACGCTAGAAAATTATCAACGGATGAACAAGCCTTAC
>JASFZK010000079.1:0-11716 GCA_045267845.1 Bacteroidota bacterium
AATCCTAATTGCATCATCTGCTCCAACAGCAAGTGCTTTTCTTAGAGTAGGTTCGGTGGTTTTTGCTCCCACATTAGCAACTGTGATTTTTTCAATTCCGCCAGCTTCTTTAAGTTCCATTGCTCGTGTTAATGCAAGTTCGTCCCAAGGATTAATAATCCACTGAACTCCAGTATTGTCAAAAGCAGTATTGTCCCCCGAAAATCTAATTTTTGTAGTTGTGTCGGGTACATTGCTTATTAAAACAAGTATCTTCATTTTTTTAAGGTTTTATGATTTATTTGTAGTTTAATTTGATTTTTAACGAAACAACAAATTTCGTAAAAAAATGCGTACAAAATACAATGCATGCATAATAAAATTGCTTAAATAGTTGCTTTCAAATTGAAAAATTGGTATAACATAACAGTTATAATACAATTTATACCTTTACAGGTATTATAAAATGTTAGATATATGAAAGCTGGTGGAGGTCTTAAGGCAATTAAGTATTCGTTAAATGCTACACGAACAGTTGGGATTAGTAAAATGATTCAGGCTATTTCATCTAAAAATACTTGTAAAACATGTGCATACGGACAAGGTGGGCAGAAAGGTGGAATGACCGATGAAATGGGGCACAAACTTGAAATTTGCAAAAAGGGTTTTCAAGCGCAATTAACAGATATTCAATCTCCCATTCCTTCTGAACTTTTTCAGAAAAAGAGCATTGAAGATTTTCAGAATATGTCTGCTCGATTATTAGAAAAATCAGGACGCCTTAATACACCTCTTTATAAAGACAAAGGCGATTCGCATTATTCAGTAATTTCGTGGGAGCATGCGTTGGAAAAAATCATAGAAAGGTACAAAGCAACAAAGCCTGAACGAAGTTTCTTTTATGGTTCCGGGCGTTCATCAAATGAAGCTGGATTTTTACTACAGCTATTTGCTCGTATTTATGGAACCAACAATATTACTAATTCTGCTTACTATTGCCATCAGGCATCAGGTGTGGGACTTACCTCGGTAATTGGAACTGGAACAGCCACAATAATACTAGAAGATATTGAGAAAGCCGATCTGATTTTTGTTATTGGGGCAAATCCACCATCAAACCACCCACGTTTTGTTACGCAACTATCAAACTGTCGTAAACGAGGGGGACATGTTATTGTAATAAATCCTGCAAAAGAAAAAGGCTTGGTGAGATTTGCGGTTCCTTCAGATATAAAATCTATGGCAACTGGTGGTAGTTCGATTGCTTCTAATTATATTCAAATTAAAATTGGAGGTGATATTGCCTTGCTTAAAGGTATCGCCAAAGCTGTTATTGAGGATGGTACTCATGATAGTAATTTCATGAACGAATATACTAATGGAAAAGATGAATATTTATCAGATATTCAAAATACATCATGGGAAACCATTGTTTCAAATTCAGGCATTACCAAAAGTAAGATAAAGCATCTTGCTAAGATTTATGGAAACTCTGATAATGTTATTTTTTCGTGGGCACTTGGAATTACGCATCATAAACATGGAGCAGAGAATGTTGAATCAATTGCTAACCTTGCCTTATTGAGAGGAATGATTGGCAAACGTTTTGCCGGGTTGCTACCCTTAAGAGGTCATAGCAATGTACAGGGAGTTGGCTCAATTGGAGTTACACCTGCCATAAAGGAGCAGCTCGCCAAAAACATTGAAGAATATTTTGGAATACAGCTTCCAACTATGCCTAGAATGGACACCATGTCGTGTATGAAGGCTTCCCTTAACGGAGAAATAGATTTAGCCTTTTTGCTTGGTGGGAATTTATTTAGTTCTAACCCCGACTCAAAATTTGCTGAAAAGGCTTTAAATGCTATTTCATTTAAAATTTTTCTAACTACAACTCTAAATCATGGACATTTTAGTGGTGTTGATAATGAGGTTGTTATTCTTCCGGTAGCTGCTCGCGATGAAGAACCGCAGAAAACAACTCAAGAGTCGATGTTTAATTTTATTAGAATGAGCAATGGAGGCATAAACAGACTTGATAATGTGCGTTCAGAAGTTAATATTATTAGTGATATTGCACAAAGTGTTTTAGGAAATAGCATACTTGATTTTGAAAAATTGAAGCAGCATAGCAACTTGCGAAAACTAATAGGACATTTAGTTCCAGGATTTAAACAGATGATTAGTATTGATGAAACTGGAGAGGAGTTTCAAGTTCCTAACAGAACATATCATCGACCTAAATTTAATACTCCAGATCATAAAGCAAATTTCAAAATATGTACGATTCCTTTATTTGAAGGCAATGAAGGCAAATTCCGTATGATGACGGTAAGAAGCGAAGGGCAGTTTAATACTGTGATTTATGAAGAAGGAGATATTTACAGAGAGCAGACAAGTCGCAGAGTTGTTTTAATGAACAAGGATGATATTAAAAACAAAGGTCTAAGCGAAAATGACCTTGTTACATTAGAATCATCAATTGGGAAAATGGAAAATGTTAAGGTTAGGGAATTCGATATTTCTTCAGGAAATATTATGACCTATTTCCCCGAATCTAACATTATAGTACCTGCTATAACCGACCCAAGAACCCAAACACCAGCATATAAATTTGTTTGGGTTAAAGTCTACGTGTCGACTTAAAATTTAGTTCTTTTTATTTTTTTATTAAAGATTTTAGTAAGTACCTCTGCTGGATTCTCAAATTTATTTGCAAACATCATAGCAGCAATAATATATGGTTTGTAACCTGCTTCATGATAGGTTTTAATCCTGTATTTTTCAAAAACATCACCTTCAACTTCACCTTCTTCGCATGAAACTCCTGAAATATCAGCCGGTAAACAGTGCATGTAAAGGGCATCACTATTTTTAGTGGTGTTCATCATTTCTTCTGAGTATTCCCAATCCTTAAATTTGGCGTTATTTTGCAAGGCTGTTTGCTCAAGTTCGGCAAGTCCTTTGGTATCTTTATTTTTTAGCAATTCGGTACGCTTCTCCATAATATGGAAAGGTGCCCAGCTTTTTGGATAAACAATATCTGCATCCTTAACTGCCTCTTTCATTGAATGACTAACTTTAAACGAACCTCCACTTTCTTTTGCATTTTTTTCAGCAAGTTCAACAATTTCTGGGATGAGGTCGTATCCTTCAGGATAGGTTAGCTCAACATCCATTCCGTATCTCGTCATTAAAGCAATAATACCCTGTGGTACCGACATGGGTTTTCCGTAACTTGGTGAATAAGCCCAGCTCATTACAATTTTTTTACCTTTTAATGCTTCCAACGAACCAAATTGATTTTTAAGATGGAGCAAATCTGCCATTGACTGTGTTGGATGATCCATATCACATTGTAGGTTTACAATTCCTGGGCGTGACGGAAGTACTTTTTTCTCAGCACCTTCGTCTAGCGCTGATGCAACTTCGCGCATATATTTATTGCCTTCACCAAGGTACATATCGTCACGAATACCAATAAAGTCTGTAAGAAATGAAATCATATTTGCAGTTTCTCGTACTGTTTCGCCGTGGGCAATTTGCGATTTTGTTTCGTCCATATCCTGAACTGTAAGCCCAAGCAGGTTTGCTGCTGATGCATATGAAAAACGAGTTCTTGTTGAATTATCTCTAAATATTGAAACAGCTAGCCCTGAATCAAATACTCGTGGTGAAATGTTTTCATCACGCATTTGTTTAAGTAGGTCTGCAATTTCAAGTATTGCTTCTAAGTCATCGTCACTTTTTTCCCAGGTTAAGAGGAAATCTTTTTTGTGGAGATTTGATTTTAACTTGGCTAGTTTTTCTATTTTGTCAATTATTTTCATGGTGTTTTATTATTACTGTATTATACTATGTGTTTTCTTAATTTGTGCTTCTTTTTTTTACCACAAAGTTGCACAAAGGAAATCACAAAGGTTCTCTAAGTCAGAATTATATATTATTTTTTATTCAGATATCTCATATGCAAATGCAGCATAAAAAGCTGATGCTATAACCAAATCATTTATTGCAACTTTTTCGTTTGGAGCATGTGCAAGTACCTCATTACCCGGACCAAATCCAATTGTTGGAATATTGTACACTCCGTTTATTACAACACCATTTGTAGAAAAAGTCCATTTGTCAACGAAAGGCTTCTTTCCAAATAATTTTTCGTATGAATTTACTCCTGTTTTAACAACTTCGTGATCTTCAGGAATCTTCCATGTGGGATAATATTTTTCCATGCCATATTTCAGTCCTGTGTAGGCAGTTTCTTCATAATTTAATACTTCCACTTTGGCATTCATGCCTTCAATTAGCTTTTCAATTTCTTTAACTGCAGACTCTTTTGTTTCTCCCCATGTTAAACGACGGTCGAGATGTAATCGTGCAAAATCACTAACGGCACACAACGATGGGCTTTCAGAAACAAACTCAGAAATGGTTACACTACCTCTTCCTAAAAACTCATCGTAAGTAAGTTTTTCATTTAGTTTTTCTATTTCAAGGGCAACTTTTGAAGCCATATAAATGGCATTCTTACCACGTTCGGGAGCCGATCCATGTGAAGAAACTCCATAAAAGCTAACATGCATCTCCATTCTGCCACGATGACCACGGTAAATATTTAGGTTTGTAGGTTCAGTGCTTATTGCAAAGTCTGGTTTAATTTTGTCTTCTTCTATGATGTATTTCCAACAAAGACCATCACAATCCTCTTCCATAACACTTCCAACAAAATAAATGGTTAGGTCCTTGTCGAATTCCAACTCTTTTAGTATTCTACCAGTGGTTACAAAAGCTGCAGGTCCACCTTCTTGGTCAACAGTCCCGCGACCATGTACAAAACCATCTTTAATTTCTCCACCAAGTGGATCAAAATCCCAATTGCTTAGGTTACCCATATCAACAGTATCCATGTGCCCATCTATTGCTAGAATTTTTTTTCCATTTCCAATCCGGCCAATAACATTTCCCAGACCATCAATTTTAACTTCATCAAATCCAGCTTCTTTCATTTGACGTACCAATTCCAATTGGACATCTTTTTCTTCCGCGCTAAGTGATTTTATTTTAACTAATTTCGATAGATTCTTTGCGGTATAGTCAGAATATTTCTCACTTAGTGTTTTAATCTTTGAATATATATTTTCCACGTCTTTTATTGTTGATGATTAGCTATTGGCTTCCGGCAATTAGCTATTGGTTTAGTCGTATTGAAGCATTAGTGCATTGTTCACTCGACAAAGGTATTGTTAAAATTAATATACGGAAATACTTTGTCGTTTTATACGGTAATAAAACAACTATTATCATCCAAAACGGGCATCAATACCATATTTAATAAATTGACTCTTCACAAAAATCATTTGTTCAGTTGGATAGAGTGATTTCATTTTTATTTTGTCAAAGTGTTTTTCCTCAATACCAAGATTATTTAACTTTTCAATCCAAATTGGGTTATTTGGTAATAACGTTGTTTTTGTTACTGAAATGGAGTTGTAAAATAATGCGATGTCGTGAATGTTTGATTGAGTATCAGTAATATTAGGTATTAATGCAGTACGAGGCATTAACTTGAATTTTTTTGATAAACTTAGTATATGTAATTTTTTGAAATTATTAAGTATCAATTTGTTGTCAACGCCGCACCAATGTTTGTGCATTTTGCTATTAATTATTTTAATATCATAATAAATCTCATCCACAAACGGAATAATTAGTTCTTCAAACTCTTCAAACTCTTCAAAATCAAAATGCCCTGCTGTTTCAATTAATGTGTGAATCTCTAACTTTTTTAATTCTTGCAATAGGTTAGAAACAAATTTCATATGAAGTGTTGCTTCACCACCTGATAATGTTACTCCGCCTCCAGATGTAGTGAAATAGTTTTTGTAAGGAATTATTTTTTCAATAACTTCGTCAACACTCATGTTGTTTGCAGTAATTTTTAAAGCATTTGCCGGACAAACATCAACACAACAAAAGCAATTATTACAAAGCTCTCGGTTAATGAAATTAGGAAAATCGAATGAAATTGCATTTTGCGGACAAACTTCTATACAAGCTCCATCACCAATGCAAGTTTTACTTTCCCACCATAATTCAAGGGTATGCTTTTTGCCTTCAGGATTTTGACACCAAGCACAATTAAGTGGGCAGCCTTTAAAAAAGACGACACTGCGAATGCCAGGGCCGTCTTCTAAAGAGTTGTGTTTAATGTCAAAAATTAAAGCTTTTTGCAAAGGTTAAATCTTAAATTCAGTTCTTCCAATAATTTCCAACTGCAAATCTTGCTGCATACGAGTGTAATATCCGGTATAGCCCGAAACACGAGCAATTAGATCAGGATAAAGTTCGGGATGCGCCATTGCATCTTTAAGAGTGTCAGTATCAACAACATTACATTGTATTTGCATGCCTCCGTTAATAAAGTAAGTCTGAATATAATTTGCAAGATGATCAACATTTTGCTTGTGGAATTCGTCATCCTTTTCTTTAAACGAAACACGCACATTAAATGTGTAATTATTATCGCAATTTAAAGAATTAATACTCGCAATATCATTTAAGTTATCAAGTATATTGTTTGATGCCGCAGGATTTGGAGTAAGTCCGGATGTGAAAGGTTTGCCCGCATGTCTTCCAGATGCCGAAGCTCCAGAAACACGTCCGTAAACAGTATGATTATTATTTGTTCGATACCCCGGAAAGTAAACTCCACCTCTTCCATTATCATGACTATGCATATAATCTGCAATCATAGTTGTAACTCTGTCAACCATTATTCTGCCACTTTCATCGCCCGAGCCAAGTTTAGGAACTCTGTTTGAAATATACGCATGTAAAGCTTTATGCCCAACAAAATCAGCATCCATGGCATCTCTAAGTTCATCAAAAGTATATTTTTTATCTTCAAAAATTACCTTTTTAATAACAAGCAATGAGTCAACAACATCTGACAAAGCAGTAAATGCCCCACCCGAAGAGTTGTATTTTGCTCCACCATGTGTCATTCCAACTCCATCCTTAATGCAATTTTCGAGCATTGCCGAATTTAAAGGAGCTGGCATTAAATTTTGCTGAACTTTTAGTATTTGCTGCGAAGCCTCCATTGCATTTTTATAGATAAAGTCAAACTGTTTTTCAAAGGCAGCATAAAACTCATCAAACGTATTAAAGTTGGCTAACTTTCCTGTTTTTGGACCAAAATCCCATTTGGCAGATGGATGATATCCATTGTAAATTGCCATGGTTAACGGAACCATCAGATTGGAATCTAAATCACCTGTTGCACCAAAATGTTTACCACTAATAATAGGTTCAACACAGCCACAGGAAACCCATTCGCGAACATCCTTAATATCCCAACCATGGTTAGCTAGAGCTTTAATAATAGCTTCGTCGTTGTGTATGGATGGTGTTCCGTTAGTTATATAATTTAGTTCTGCAACACGCCTAATATAATCGGTGCTATTAACGCCAACCATATAACGAGCATCCATATCTGGGTCGTTAAGCGACAGAATTTCGGCAACTTTTAGTACTATGTAAGTCATGTCGTTTACGGCATCTTCGCCTTCAGAAGTAACGCCACCAACCATTACCGAAGTAACTCCGGGTGCTCCTGAATTTTGCCACGATGCAACTGTAGCCGCTGCAACAAGGTGATTTGTAAAACGCAAAAACAGACTTCCAACAAGTTCGATGGCATATTCTATGTATGCTTCACGTTCATTTTCAGGTAGTTTTTTAATGTCGGCTTCAAAATATGGTTGTAAAATTTGGTCGAGCCTACCAATGGTAATACTTTCGTCCATGGCATCTAAACAAGTACCTATAAACATAATCCATAACGATTGTACGGCTTCGTGAAGTGTACGCGCAGGTCTTTCGGGCACTTGCTGTAGCGAAGTGTACATTTGTTCAAGTTCCTTTTTGCGCTTGGAATCTGTTTCATTATCTAGCTCATCTTTAGTGACTTTTGCAAGATTTTTTGTGTATCCCAACATTCCATCCAAAGAGGCTTTCATTGCTTCCCAGCTATACTTCTTGTCAATATTTTCTTTTTGGTGCTTTTCGGATGACTTACTAAACTCAAGCAGATTATTATCAATTTCATGAATATAACTTCCCAGACCTTCTTTTACAATTTTATCATATCCGCCACTTCCCGGATTTAAAGAAACAAGCCCCCATAGTCCAAAACAAAACATTCTGTCGTTTATCTTTGCCGATAAAGGATAATTATAATCTTTTTTCCACTTTTGCTGAATATACTTGTCGCGCCAATATGGAAATACATATCTGCTAAGGGTATTTTTAGTTTCTGTAGTGATTGTAAAAGGGTCGAGTTCGCGATAAGGGATGGTGTTTAGCTCACCCCAAATTGACCAACCTACTGTATATGGCTGATTTACAGAACCGCAAATTGGGTTAGGAGTAACAGTGCCGGCAAGAAGGTCGTTTTCGCGAATTACTGGTTTTTTGTTATTCATAAGATACTCAAATCCTTTTGCTGTTCGCAACATTGGATTCCACGGAGTACCATCCTTTTGGATTTCAAATCCATTTGCAACATGGTAATCCGTTAGTAATTTGCCTTGCTCGGCAGTTATTTCGGGTATTGTATTTAAATGATCTTCTTTAAATTTTACAAGTCGCGGAAAATCATCAATGGTATATTTTGACAAAAAAGGTTCATCTAACCACTTTACTCCTTTGTCAATTTTTTCGGCTTTAAGCCTTGTACTAATTCGATTGTACTTCATCTTACGACCTTCGTCAGGAGTGTTTTTTGCGGCATCCAAATTCTGTTTAATATGTAGATTCTTCTGAATATCAAACCCTTTAACATCATCTTGCCACGACAAAAGGCTTATTAAATAGTTAACATAACCAAACATCGCAAGATTTCCTTCGAGGCGTACTCTACTGGCTAAAAACATTCGTATTGCTTCATCAGAATCAGCAGTTACATAATTATTAAATTCTTCAACTGAATCAAAAACAAGGGTTGCATCAGCCTTATTATCACAATAATCTTTAATAATACTGAATTTACCATCCTTTACAACAACGGTTGTTTTAATAGACTCATCATCAGTTTTTACACCAATAATTGCGTTAATCGGACCTAAATCTCCAACCATTTCTTTCTGTAGATTTTCATCTCCATTTAGTGCCGCACCAATGCCTTCGAGTGTTTCGTTTAGCAATTGTGAGGCTTGTAAACTAGTATCCTCTTTTGTTTTATTTTGAAGACTATTCTTTAGCTTATCCATATGTGTATAATTTAATTATCGTATTTATTTTCTCATTCACTCATTCACAATACATCGTTAAGTTTTTGTTTCTCGCAAAGGCGCCAAGTCGCAAAAGTCTGATTATCACAAGCTTAACAAAGTATTAATATTTCTGTAAGTATCTGAATATAAAATAGTTATAAAACTTTAACGGACTATTATCATTCACCCATTTAATCATTTACTCATTGTTACTACCAACAACATCAGCATAAGTAAAAAGCTCACGAAGTTTATCAATAAATTCACCTCCTAATATAAACAGGCTGGCAATGAATATTATGTCAAATGATAAAAATATATAAAGCAAATTGTGGAGACCAATTACATCAACATAGTCATAATAAAGAACAACTTCTGTTAAAATTGAAGGTATAGATAATGTTAGTAAAAATAAAATTATACCAATACGATATCGGAGTTTACTTATGGGTTTTGACTGCGTACTACTGCCTTTTTTAGAGAAAATGCCTTTAAACTTTGCTTTAATCATATTCATAAAGTCTTTTCCGAGTAGTACAACTGAAATGGCAAAGGCAGATTCTGCCGAGACAAGTGTTATTGAAGATATTGATAACGCCTCAGTAGTTGTAAAGTGTAAAAATGGCATTATCATAAATACAAAAATGTAGGGTATCCAGGAGTAGGTAAAAAGTGAAATGCCGAGGTAAAATTTCCAAGTTTTTTTCATCGTATATGTTTTAATGCAAATATAGTTTTAATAACCATCCAAGTATTAAGCATATAGAGCTAAATAATAACAATTAAAATTTACTCAAATATTAAATAAACTTTCAACCAACTATTTATCTTTATCATACAACCCCAACAATACTCTTTCAGGAGTCATAGGAGAATTGTTCTTTAATTTGTAATCAGGGTTAAAAGCTTTAATTGAATCCTGCAAAGCAAAAAATGTTCCAATCCCATAAATAAATGGTGGTTCGCCAACGGCTTTTGATTTTAATATTGCATTTTCATTTCCTTCGGTTTCAAGTGGTATTATTTCAATGGATTTTGGTGCCGAATAAATATCAGGAACTTTGTATGTTGATAGCGCATTTGACATTAGTCTGCCATTTTCATCATAAACTATGTCTTCCATGGTCATCCAGCCAATACCTTGAACAACAGCTCCCTCTATTTGTCCATCGTCAATTTCCTGATTCATACTTTTACCAAAATCATGCACTATTTTAACCGAATCAATTCCGTAAGTACCTCTGATACAATCTGTAGTAACGGTTGTAATGGCAAGTCCGTAAACATGATAAGCAAAAGGGTGACCTTTTTCCTTTGTTTTATCAAAGTGAATTTTTGGTGTTGCGTAATGACTACTTTCTGTTAAGCTCACCCTTTGCGTAAATGCATACCAAATGAGTTGCTCCCAATTAATGCCCATTTTATTACCACGTATTAGTACCTCTTCATCTTTAAGCTGAACACTCTTAACCACGACATTAAGAACTTTGGCAGCAGATGATTTGAGTCGGTCCAATAATGCATTACATGCTAATTCTACAGCTTTCCCATTTAGATCAGCAGTTGAACTTGCTGCCGATGGTGATGTATTAGCAACACGAGTTGTATTGGTAGATTCAATTTTAATTCTATCAGTACTAACTGAAAATATTCCTGCAGCCACCTGTACCATTTTGGTATTAACACTTTGTCCCATTTCCACAGCACCTGTACTTATCCCAATACTTCCATCCTGATAAATATGTACCAAAGCTCTGGCATGATTCATCATTGTGTTAGTAAATGAAATACCAAATGTTAATGGTGTAATTGATATTCCTTTCTTATAAAGAGAGGTAGATTTATTAAAATTCCTTACTTCCTCTTCAAGTGAGTCGATATCAAAACTTTTATTAGCAGTGTCCCAAATCTTTTTTAATTCAACATTTGTCGCTTTCTGTCCGTATGGAAATTCGTCATTCTCTTTAAGTAAATTTATCTTTTGAATTTCCTTTACCGGGATGTTTAGTTCCTTTGCTGCATAATTGATTGCAGCTTCCATAACAAAAATACCCTGTGGTGCTCCAAAGCCACGAAATGCAGTATTCGGGGGTAGGTTTGTTTTGCAACTAAATACTGTAACCCGTACATTTGGAACGTAATAGCTGCCTGTTGAATGAAATAAAGTCCGCTCAGTTATGGCAGGACTTAAGTCTGCGGAAGCGCCGGCATTTTGCAGATAATCTGCCTCAAAAGCAATTATTTTATAATCTTTCGATAAACCAATTTTATATTCAGTTTGGTATGGATGCCGCTTGCCGGTCATGTGCATATCGTCGTGTCGACTTAGTATCACTTTAACTGGCTTTTGTAAATGATAAACTCCAAGTGCAGCCAACAATGCCCATGGAGTAGCCTGATCTTCTTTACCTCCAAAAGCACCGCCAAGACGTGTTACATCAACCTCAATTTTATGCATGGGA
>JASFZK010000080.1:0-27910 GCA_045267845.1 Bacteroidota bacterium
TAAGTTTAAATTCAGAATCTAACTCGGTCATTTTCCATGACTTCATTTTATTGGTTTCCATCATAAATTTGGTTTTTATAGTTTTTTTAATTAATTGATTTTCGCGCAAAACATGCAGCACCAAATGCATTGATTAATTGAGGCTTTTCAGGTATTGTTACCTGAATATTAAATTTATCTTCAATAATATTTTTCAAAAAAGGGTGATACTCAGCAACACCACCAATAAGATAAACTGGTAATGAGTTATCAGCCGGAATTTTCTGGATTCTGTTAGCAATAGAAATATAAATCCCTTTGGCTAAATCTTCGTCAGAAGTATCGTCGAAAATCCATTTCATTATCTCTGTTTTAGCAAACACAGTACAAAAACTGTTTAGTTCTTTATTGGATGTTGATTTAGCAGCAAGTTTGCTCATCTCACTTATGTTCAATTCAGCTCTTTCAGCTACTTCTGTGATGAAGGCGCCTGTTCCTGCAGCACACTTGCTGTTCATGTAAAAATCGATAACTTTACCATTATCCGCACTCTTTAAAAGTTTAATATCTTCTCCTCCAATATCGACAATTGTTTTTTCTATGGGAACCAATTGTGTTACACCCATTGAGGCACAAAACAGTTCAGTTTTAATTATATCAGCAGTCTTTAATAATTTCCGACCGTATCCTGTGGAGCAAGTTTTCGAAATTTTATATTTATTAATGGTATCATTAATTTTGACATCTCTTTTGTTATTTCTGGCCATTGTTCTAAATATATCGCTATAAACAACTTTATACTCAGAGTTTATAACAACTAATTTTGTATACAATGACCCAATATCAACACCTAAAAAAAACATTATTTTAATTTTATTTAGTTTCTAGATATGCATCTTTAGAATGGTTTTCTATCATATTCTTATGAGTAATAGCTTTCACTAAGTTAGTGAAAACTAAGTTTATTGGAGTTTTGATATAGTGTTTTCTTCCATACTCAATAAATTTCCCATTCATGTAATCTATTTCTGTTTCTCGTTTATTAATAAGGTCAACAGCTAAAGAAGGGAAGTGATTTCCTGCTTTTTTTAGATATCTAATACAAAGTTTCACAAAATTCTGTTCAAATATTACATCCTCTGCTTTAGCTACTTCCATGGCCTCAATTATGATTTGCTCAACTATTTCGAGTGTGTCGGAATTTGACATGGCTTCCTTCATTGTGTGGGCTGAAATTCCACATAAGGGACTTAATGCTGCATTCAAGATAGTTTTAATCCATGCTTCCTCAGAAATTTTAAAGGAGTCAACACTTTTTGTTTCCAGTTCCTCGGAAGATAATATTTTAGATACAAACTCGGCCAACCCACCATTACTATCATCAATGGAACCAATATAGTTTGGCGGATTGAAAAATGTTACATTAACAATATTTGGAGCATTCAGGTTTCCTGCAAAATTAACTATCATCCTAAAAATTTTGGAATCCTCAAAATGACTTTCATATTTCATCCTAATATCAATGCCATTTTGAGCACATAAAAGATTGAGGTTCTGATGATCTTCTGCCTCAATTTGATCTAAAACGGAATCTACATGATATGCTTTAACAGAACTAATCATTAAATCAAACTTATGTTCCATTAATTCTTGAATTGATGAATATATATGCTTAAAATAGGCAGTTTTGTTTATTTTCCCAACTAGTTCAACTCCTTCTTTTCTAATTAAATTGATTTTTCTTTTGTCAACATCACAAATAGCAACTTCGCAACCGGCAAGTTTAAAATGAACTGCTAATATCAGTCCTACAGGCCCTAGTCCAACAATTCCAACTTTAAACTTTTCATTTTTCATAGTTATTTGTTTTAGTTTTTACGAGGATATTTGCTCTAATAGTGTTTCAATTTTGATTGTAGATTGTTCTTCAGAAAAGAATCGTAAATCGCATAAATCACCTTCAATAATAAGTGTTTCAACTCCTGTTTCTTCTTTCAGCCTTGCTGGCATTCCAAATCTTGAATTTGAGTTATTGAAACATGTTTTGGCTTCATGGAATATCACACCATTTATTCTAAAATCTTCAATTAGGTTTTTAAGTATAGCAAACTTTGCTTTTTCGCTACGGTTTATAAAAATTGTAGTGTAAGCAAGTGCTGAGGAGTCAAAAGGATTCCTTTCATCGAAGTCGTCAAAAATCCAACTGTTACAATAAGTAGAAGCAACAACTGCTGAATTATTTTGTTTGAATAGATCAGATAATGATCTGAGCCTTCCCCATATGGGCATTCCTTCCCAATATATCCTACTGGTTTCTTTGTCAAGAAAGCCATTACTATTTTTCACATTAGTTTCAAGCTCATCTAGCAATGTTGTGTAATACTCTTTTGCTATTTCAGTTCCTCTCAAAACAACTATAGGCCCCATATGTATAGTGGCATCAAAAAAACTAAATGGTGCGGGGGAATGTTTGGAAGTGTTGAGTGTTTTTTTCCACAGCTCTGTTGCTTCTTTACTTAGCCTCAGTGTTTCACGAAATAAGTCAATATCAAACTTGTTTCCGCTAATTCTTTCACAATCTGGAATTAAAGATTTAAACTGACTTGATACATTATCAATATCTTCTTTTTTTACATTATCCATATGCCTCGGAGGCACAATCCCAAGAATAGGGCATTTGTATTCATTAGCAAAAAATGTAAACCAGTCCTGAACTTCCCTGCATTGGTTTGTGTTATATACTATTAAATCTGGCCTCGGTGGCGATTCCAGTCCGTAATGTTTTGTTAACGGGGTTGATTTTTGAATATATGAACCGATATCAGCAGTTAAATACGAGCAAATATCAGATGGATAACCTATTTTAGAGGCAACAGGAATGCTGTCCATTGCTTTACGTGTAGCTCCTAAGAGGGCGCCATGATTTTCTGGAAAATATACTTCAAAACCAAAAGAGCGTAAGAGTTCAGCTGGTCCAACACTGGTACACCACGCAACAGGTTTTGATCTATTCTTCAATTCTGAAAAATAGTTGTTCATCACCTCTTTAAGTAGCTTTGACGCTTTTATTTCATACATCTAAATAGGTTTTATTCCGTTAACGGTATCAGATAAAAATCTTCCTTAATATCCATATCCTCACCATATGCTTTTTTAATATGATCTTGAAAAACCTTTTTTACGCTATTGGGCATCATTTTCATTGATGCTGTAAGTGTTTTATCTTCAATACTTAAACTCCCGTCAACAAGCATAGCACAGTTAACACGAGCAAATTTTTCTTTAATTTCACCATTTACTTTTATCATACAGTCTTTAAGACAATTTGCCAAATCATGCATGTTTTTAGGACATTCACAGTCTGTAACTATTTTTGCACTGCTATTACCAGCAGAATTTACTAAAGCTTTGTTAGGAAATAATAATGCTACCGGAAATTGCCTACTACTACCTTCCACAAGTACATAGGAGAGAAATGAACATTTGCCCAATATCATTTTCTCCAATTCTGAAGGAATAACCTTCTCAGCATTTAGTAGCTTAAATATTCGGTCTTTTCTTTCAATTAATTTAAGTCCTGTATCTGTAATCTCTCCAACATCACCCGTACAAAACCACCCATCAGATGAAAATGCTTTTTCATTTGCTTCCTTATTATTATAGTAGCCTTTCATTACATTAGGGCCAAGTACCTGTATCTCATTATCTTCAGCTAGCCGGATAGAAACACCTGGAATAGGTTTACCTACAACACCTGAGGCTCTTTTGACTTTTGGGTCAGTAATTGTACAGCAAGGTGTTGTTTCAGTAAGTCCCCATCCTTCAATTACTCTTACTCCTCTTTTTTCAAATTCATCTGATATATTTTTTGGTAATGGTGCTGCTGCCGTAAAGACAAATTTTAAACCTGAATGAAAAAATAGTTCTTCGGCTTCTTTGCTTTCTTTGGACAAAGTATACAGTGATTGATAAACGAGAGGAACACTAAAAAAGACGGTTGGTTTAACTAATTTCCAGTTCTCCAGAATTTCATGTGGATCAATGCCGTAACCGGATTCAAGATACATTTCGGCTCCATTATAGATAGCGCTAATTTTTTCAAAAATACCACCAAAACTATGATGCCAGGGCAAATAACTTAGAAACCTATCATCCTCATTAACATCCCACAGCGAGTCTAAGGCTGCCTGTTGTGATAATATATTGTTGTGAGTAAGCTGCACACATTTTTGTTCTCCCATTGTGCCAGAAGTGTACATATTCAAGCAAATATCTTCAGTATCTGCATTAAAGTCAAGACTAAAATTTCCTGTATCTACCGGTACAATCATATCTTTAAAAGCTACTAGTTCTGGAAAACTGCTATGTTTAAGATCATCAAAAGAGAAAATCTTTTTTATATCCAGATCAGGATTAATTCTATCAAGATGTTCTTTGCCACCTGCAAAAATATATTTCGAATCGGAATGCTGATAGAGTTTTGTAATTACGGGTTCTTTGAGGTTGTGAAAAATAGGTACGGATATTCCACCAGAAGCTTGAATAGCAAATTCGGTTTGAAGCATTTCAACTCTATTCCTAGAAAGTATTAAAACTTTATCGCCCTTGGAAAACCCTATCTTTTTTAGGTTAAAAGCAATTCTATTAATATTTGTATAAAATTCTTGCCATGTTATTCCTTCATAAATATCATTACGCTTTTGCTTGAATACGTATCTAGTGCTAAATTTCTTAGCATTCCTTTTTAGCATTTGAGCAATATTTTGAGTGATTGCGTTTAATTTATGCTCGGATTCAAGAATAGTTTTATACATATTAAATTATTAAGGAACTAATTTTATTATGAACTAGCCATAGCCTTTTTTTTAAGTTTATTGTGTCTGAATCCTCCCCAAATTGCCGCTCCAATTGCACCTGCAAACATTGAATCTTCATGAGCCTTGATATTTTCAGGATTAATATTCGTTTCTTCAGCCAACTCTTTAACAGATTGAACCATTCCGATGTTGGATGCCATGCCACCGGTTAATACAACTGTGCCTTCGGCTTTTAAAGTAGTGAGCAGTTTTATAACCCTGTTTGCAACAGAAATATGAATTCCTTTAACTATGTCAGGTGTTGAAACTCCCCTTGAAACCATATTGATTACGTCGGTTTCTGCAAGTACAGCACATATTCCTGAGGGTGCTTCAGGGGCTTTTGATTGTAATGATATTTCACCAACTTCACTAATTGCAAGGCCTAAGTATCTGGATATATTTTCAATAAATTGTCCTGAACCACTTGCACATTGTCCGGTCATTTTATAATCTAGAACTCTACCTGAGTTATCAATTTTGATTGCTTTAACATATAAGGCTCCCATGTCTACAACACAATTCGCCTCAGGGAATAAGAATTTTGCTCCCCGTGCATGAGTTGTCATGCTGTAAAAATGCCCCGTTTTTCTGGTAACCATTTCACCTTCGCCAGTTGAGGCCAGGTAGGCAATATCTTCGTATTTTAAATTATTTTTATCAAGAAGATAATCAATTGATTCTTCGGCAACAATTGCCGGATTTCTCTTTCTAATTTTATCAATATGTTTATCTATAACTTGTATGGTATCTGAATAATTTATTAGTACGGTTTTGATATAACTACTTCCCACATCAATTCCAATTGTAAAAATACTTTCGTCCATATCTAAAGAAATTTATTTAGTTCTTTTTTAAAGATGCTCTTCTTGCAAACATTGCTCCTCCAAGTGCTCCCATGAAGATTGAATCTGTATGAATATTAATTTTTATATCCTTTCCGTAACTTTCGCTAACCATCTGGCCCACATACTTGAGTACTGCCTGATTTCGGGCAACACCACCGGTAAAAGTGAACTCGTTTTTAACACCACCAGAACGAGCTATTAACGACATCGCTCTCATAACTATTGATTTATGAAGACCTGCAAGAATATTAGAACGCTTTTCTCCTACATTTAATAATTCCCTTACTTCGGCTCCTGCAAAAACAGTACAAGTGGAACAAATAATTATTTCTTTATCAGCTTCAAGCGCTTCGGGTCCAAGTTCATTTAAAGATATGCTAAACTCATCGGCGATATATCCTAAGTATCTGCCACATCCGGCAGCACACCTATCATTCATATTAAAACTTGTTACCAAACCATGCTGATCCACCTGAATGGCTTTGGTATCTTGGCCGCCAATGTCTAATACAGTTCTGGTGAAAGGAAATACGGCATGGGCTCCAAACGCGTGACACAGAATTTCAGATTTTATTGAGTCTTCAGGAAAGGGTAGGAGAGCACGACCATAACCCGTTCCCACCATATTTGCTATGTGAAATTCAAAATCTGCAATAAAATCAATGTGTTTTTTTAAGGAATCTGAAACGTTTTCGTAATTGCCTGTTAAGATATTTAGTTCAGCATCAAAATGACCGCCAACTTCATCCGTAGGTTTTTCTTTGTAATCTTTGTATTTTCCGTTTAATAATTCGATGGAATCATATAACAGTTTCTTAAAATTAAATTTGACCATTTCATTTTCCACAGGAGTAATGCTCTTGTCGTAAACAAGCATCATTGGTTCGAAAAGCTCTTTGTCAAATGTCTCAACCTCATCATTATACTTTTCACTCATTATATCTCTAAAAAACTGGTTTGAGTTTGCCAGATCACCATCAATAAATTCCGATTTCAGTATAGGGTCAATTTTTTCAAAAATATCTTTGATTTTTTGACTTACTTTACTTCCCATATTATTTGTAAATGATTGCTCAGCCGTTTCTAATAGAACAGAATAAAAAATATCACTCCTTTTTTTAAATTGTAGATATTGAAATGCAGATTCAAGATCCTCTATATATTTTTTAAATTCTGGATGCTGTTCTATTTCATCTTCCAATTGATTTTTTAATAAATAAAACCTAGCATTAAATATTGCTTCTAACTTGGCAATTTCAACCGCTACAGTATAATTTGCCCTTGTGTTAGTAATGCCTCTGCCAACAATTTCATCTTTCTCGTTAATTATGATGGCTTTAGATGTTGTTGATCCTAAATCTACTCCTAAATAAAATCTTTTCACTGAGATTATTTTAATTTTTACTATTAGATATAAAATTTGATAAAACTTACTTCGAATTAAATAGTAATCAATTTCCTCTGCTCAAGCATTTGGAAAAAAGATTCGAGTCTGTTTTTAATATTTGAATAAGAAAAATATCTTGGGTCAACCAAGTCTGATTCAATGAAACCTACCGGTATTCCCATTCTGTCTTCTAAAGTTCTCATTATCAATAATTGTCCGGCAGAAAATGAGTTACAGCTTTTTATGGAATTAACTAAAAAACCATCAGCTTTATAATCCTTGATTTCATCTGCAAGCATATCAACTCTTTGCGGAAGGTTCATATTTGTATAACATCCCATACAGTATTCTGACAAACTCTCAAGAAGCCTGTTGGGATCGTGGCGGAATCCGTTTTTATAAACTCCACCAACGCGTGTATATGATGAAGAAACTATAACTGCTCCCATATCATAGAAAAGTTTCCAGAACTCTCTAAAACTTGTCCAGTTTGGAGGGCCTTCCACCACAAGCCTGAATCTTTCTTCTTTCATCTCACCTTCGGGAGTTAATGGGCCTAATCCGAGACGAATACGTTCCTGAATTTCGCTGTAAAGTTCTTTGTAATATTCTGTGGCTTCTGGAGTACCTCTAAAACCAATATTAATCGGACCTATATAGTAAACGCCAGCAAAATATGCATCAATTGGTGAAGGTACATTTTTGGTAGTGCTAAATATCTTTACAATTAAATCTTCAGTATCTGCAGAATGCTGCAGAATGGTTTTAAGTTTATCAGGATTATATTTTTGACCCGATACTTGTTCCATCTTTGGAATAACATCTTTTTTAAGTTGTTTGACCATATAATCGGTCATTTCACTTGTTATTTCTCCATTTTCCTGATAAGGAGTATGTAATAAAGCAACCGGAACACCAGGGTAAAGTTTTTCAAGGTTCTCAAACCACTTAAGAAAAGTAAAACAGCCAGTATAACTTAGTAACAATAAATCAGGATCGGGAACTTTTTCACCGGTTGGCCCAATATTTCCATTTAACATCATACCAATATCACACTTTACATAGGTGCAAACATCCTCAGAGTGCCCCCAGTTTTCAGCATCTTTAATATATGCGCCTGATTTTTTTCTCATACCCGACTGCAATGCGTTAATTTCGGGATAAACAGGAAGCATATCAAATGAACGAATTAGTTCAGATAAATTTCCCGGGACAAAAGTGTAGACAACCTTTTTTTCTGTATTTTTTACATTGCCAAGTTCTTTAAATAATCCTCCAATCATTTCTTTTTGAAGAATCATACTTTTTTCTTTTTTTACATTTTCCGACATATGTTATAGCAAATTTCTTTAAAAAATAATATTAAATGGATTTTATACTAAATCTTCCCAAAGTTTAATTGAATCAGAAAAGGCTCCGACCTGTTCTTTTATTACTTTAAATTGCCCGATATTTTCGTGATACTGAAAATTGATATATCTAATTCCTTCTTTATCACATTCCTTATTATATATGGGGTTGTCAAGTAATGCAGGATCACAAAAACTAGGAGCTGCAAAAATAACTCCGTCTGCATTTCTTCTGTTTACTAGATCTATAAGTCTTTTACTTTTTGGATTTCCAACATCATAAACAGATGAAGAAAATGTACTTATATTTAAATAAGCTTCGGATAGGGCTTTTATGGGATTGCCTGTGTTGTCATCAACATTGCCTTGTAACCATCGGGAACCAAGCAAAAAATCGTCATCAACTACATAGCATCCAGCCATTTCAATGGTTCTTATTAAAGAAACGGGAGGTTGTTCGCAAAATGCGCCGGTAACAACAACTTTGATTTTATCAACCTGGGTGGCAATATTTTGCTTTATCTCTGTAAGAACTTCTTCAAGAATTTTATTGTGTTCTTCAACGGGAATTACCATTCCTGCTCTTATAATATGATAGGTATCAACGGCTGATAATCTCCACGGAAAAGATTGTCTGATATCATATATTTCCTCAATTAACTGCCTGTTATTATTATATAAGGTAATCGAATTATTTAGTCTTTCAATAGTTAACTCAACTCCATTAATTTCTTTTATTTTAGAAAGAACGGAGTTCATCTCCTGTACATAGAACTCACCACCTATCTCCGAATCGAAATTCTGAGGGAAATCCATGTACTTGGCAAATTTCCCAATATTTGACATTTGAAACATTCCGGAAAGGTTTCTGATAACATCACAAATTGCAGGGAAAATAAAACCATCAAAATCAGTAAAATGCCCGGAAAGAGCCATTTCAATTATTCCACGGGGAATATGGCAAATATAAGACTGATAATAAGCATCACCTACTATTATCTGTTTACGGTCGCCACCACCAAGTATGCCTACAGCAAGCCCATCAACGGCATGTATAATTTCTCTGGGGAAATAAATTGGCATGTAGCCAACCAAGACTCTACTTTCCTTTTCTAACTTCCATTTTTTTGCTGCATTAAAATTCAAATCAAATGCAAGTTTTTCGCATTTATTGGTAAGTTCTTTTAATTTTGGCATTTTAATGTTTAGAGTATGATTTAATTAGTATTTTAGAATTCGCTAATATATAATTATTTTATAGTGAAATTAAGTACTTAATATATGATATAATGCATATTTAGCTTTATAAAATCATTAACAAGACAATATCTATGATAAATAAGAAGATTTCGATCGTAACGGGTGCCGCAAATGGCATAGGAAAAAGTATTGCAAAAGCATTGATTGATGACAATTATTTCGTTGTTGTTGCGGATGTAAAGGATACAGAAAAAGTATCTGTTACAAATTATCTTGGTAGCGATAATTCCGAATTCATTAGATGTGATATTAGTAGTCATGCTGATATTATATCATTATTTGAAATAGTAATGCAAAAATTTGGACGAATTGATGTGTTGGTAAATAATGCAGGGATTATTAGAGATAATATGATTTGGAAGATGCCCAAGGAAGATTTTGATTCTGTTATCGATGTAAATTTGAAAGGAACCTGGATGATGTGTCAGGAAGCTGCAAAAATAATGAGAGAACAGAAATCAGGTAAAATTGTAAACATATCATCACGGGCATGGTTGGGAAATAACCGGGGACAATCAAACTATACCGCATCTAAAGCTGGGATAATTGGTCTTACGCGCGTATTAGCTCTCGAGCTTGGTAAATATAATGTGAATGTTAACGCAGTTGCTCCCGGACTTATTGACACACCTCTAACTCAAGCCCTTTCAGAGGAAGTAATGCAGCAGTTAATTAATGCTCAACCAACGAAAAAAGTAGGAAAACCCGAAGACATTGCAAATGTTGTTTCATTTCTGGTTTCAGAGAAAAGTAATTTTATAACTGGGCAAATAATTCATGTAGATGGAGGTAGGAGTATAGGGAGTACTATTTTTTAAACCTTCTCAAAAATCATAGCTGCACCTTGACCTACACCAATGCAAAGTGTAGCTAAGCCATATTTAACATTTTCACGACGGCACATTTCATGCACCAATGTAGTAATTATTCTGGCTCCAGTACAACCCAATGGATGGCCTAGAGCGATGGCTCCACCGTTTACATTTATTATGTCTTCATTAAGGTCCAACTCTTTTATGCAGGCTATTGATTGTGCCGAAAAAGCTTCATTTAGTTCAATTAATCCAATATCTTCTATATTTAACTCAGCCCTTTTCAAAGCTTTGCGTATTGCAGGAACAGGACCTATACCCATAAATGCAGGGTCTACACCTGCAATGGCAGATGACAGAATTTTTACTTTTGGTTTTAGTTTGTATTTCTTAACAATATCTTCAGAGACAATTATTAAAGCAGCTGCACCATCATTAATTCCAGAGGAACTACCGGCAGTTACAGTTCCATCTTTGGAAAAGGCAGGTTTGAGCTTTGCAAGTTGTTCCATTGTTACTTCAGGCCTGGGGTGCTCATCTCTATCAACAATTAAAGTATCTTTTTTCCTTTGTGGAATTGAAACAGGAATAATTTCATCTTTAAATTTACCTTGTTCCAAAGCATTTTTATATTTTGACTGTGAAGAAAAAGCAAATTCGTCTTGTTCAAGCCTGCTTATACCGTATTTCTCAGCAACATTCTCAGCTGTTTCACCCATGGAATACGGATGATACATATCGGTAAGTTTTTTGTTTGGGAATCGCCAACCTATGGTTGAATCAAATATTTGCGCCTTACGTCCGAAAGCGGTCTCACTTTTAGCAATAACCCACGGTGCGCGCGACATACTTTCTGTACCCCCAGCAATAAAAATATCTCCCTCATTAAGTTTTATTGCTCTTGAAGCATCAATTACAGATTGCATACCTGAAGCACACAGCCTGTTTATTGTAACACCAGCTGTTTCAACTGGTAATCCTGCTAGAAGCAAGGCCATGCGAGCAACATTACGATTGTCTTCACCTGCCTGATTTGTGCATCCCAATATAACATCTTCAATTTTATTAGCGGGGATTTTAGGATTTCTATCTAATAGTGATTTTATTACTAAAGCTGCAAGATCGTCTGGGCGTACTTTACTTAATGAACCACCATATTTGCCTATTGGAGTTCGAACGGCATCTATTATATAAGCTGTTTTCATGTGATAAAAATTTATTATTTGAATATTGATTAATCCAAATTTGAAATTTTACTTTATAAAAAGGCATTGATACCTGTAACATCCATACCGGTAATCAATAAATGGATGTCATGTGTTCCTTCGTAGGTAATTACCGATTCTAAATTCATCATATGTCTCATCATGGGGAAGTCGCCGGTAATTCCCATTGCACCCATAATCTGCCTTGAATCTCTTGCAATTTTCAATGCTATTTCAACATTATTTCTTTTAGCCATAGATATTTGGGCTGGTGTTGCTTTATCATCATTTCTTAAAGTGCCTAAACGCCATGCAAGAAGTTGTGCTTTGGTTATTTCTGTAATCATCTCAGCTAATTTTTTTTGAGTTAGCTGAAAGCCGGCAATGGGTTTGTCAAATTGTTTACGCTCGAGCGAATATCTTAAAGCTGTATCATAACAATCACAAGCAGCGCCAATTACACCCCACGCTATGCCGTATCTGGCAGAATTCAAACACATTAGAGGCCCTTTTAGTCCTTTAACATTTGGAAGGATATTTTCCTTTGGAATCTTTACGTTATCAAAAACCAGTTCGCCTGTAATCGATGCTCTTAACGACCATTTGTCAAAAGTTTCGGGTGCAGTAAAACCCTGCATTCCCTTTTCTACTATTAAACCTCTTACAACTTTGTTTTCATCTTTAGCCCAAACAACACATATATCAGCATTTGTAGCGTTTGTTATCCACATTTTTGCTCCATTCAATAAGTAATGATCACCCTTATCTTCAAATTTTGTTTTCATACCTCCCGGATCAGAACCATGATCGGGCTCGGTTAAACCAAATGCACCAATTTTGTTACCAGAAGCTAAGTCAGGTAGATATTTTAGTCTTTGCTCTTCTGAGCCAAATTTGTAAATTGGGTACATAACCAACGATGATTGTACAGAAGCAGCAGAACGAATTGCCGAATCTCCTCTTTCAAGTTCCTGCATTATAAGGCCATATGAAATTTGATCTAAGCCAGCTCCTCCATATTTTTCTGGAATATACGGACCAAAACCACCTATTTCGCCTAATTCCTTTATTAAATGAATCGGGAATTCGTGTTTTTGACATGCTTCATTAATTATAGGTTTTACTCGTCGGTTGACCCAATCTCTAACTGAGTCTCTAATAAGTTTATGTTCATCAGTTAATAAGTCGTCTATATTAAAATAATCAGGGTGATTATATTGCACAGTTGCCATACTTTATTTTTTTAAGATTTAAGTTCTGATAAACTATCAGATAAATAAGTTTTTAATATTGTTTGTCGGTATTTTCTATCAAAAAAGTCGTTATTAATTATTTTTGATTTTTTATTTAGTTCGTTATAAATATTATCAATTGTTTCGTTGGTGTGCGTTAATAAAACTACTGGATTTGGTGCTACACCCGAAAGGGCAATAATTATCATACCATCATCGTAAGCCGATACTGCCATTGTTAATGATGTGAATTCAAGGGTTTTTCTTTGTCTTAGTTTTTTAAACGTTGATTTGTGTTGAATATTTATTGGTAATAAAATTGACTTAAGAATATGATTATTGAATTTCTTAGAGGCTAATCCACCTCCTGAATACAAATCGGCCACGGGGATTATGTCTTCCTTTCCTTTTGAAACCAGAATTACCTTAGCATTTAAACAAATTAATGCGGGAGCAATATCAGAAACAAATTTGGAAAGGCATGTTTTTTTTCCACCTGTGGCAATACAAATATTACCACCACATTTTAAGCAATACCCAGCTGCTTCACGCCAAAGCTCACTTTGATTATAATAAATACATCTGTTTTCGCATAGAATATTTCCACCAATTGTAGCTTGATTTCTTATAAGAGGAGATGCTACGGACTTAGCCGCATCAGCAATTATCTTAAAATTATTAACTATATAAGTATTAGCAATAATATCTGATAAAACAACTGCTGCACCAATTGTATAATATTCACCATGAACTTTCATGCCCTTGAGTTCCTCAATATTACCT
Source organism: Bacteroidota bacterium (assembly GCA_045267845.1). Classification (GTDB taxonomy): domain Bacteria; phylum Bacteroidota; class Bacteroidia; order Bacteroidales; family F082. The sequence continues at coordinate 13,712 of JASFZK010000080.1, forward strand.
AAATCAATAAGGCTTCTGGATTCTAAAAGTCCGAGTTGCTTATTGGCCATAACGTCGGTCCCACCAGATATAAATGAAGCATCTTTGTTGTTTACAGATAGTTCAATGGCCTCTGATATTGTTTCAGGAGTAAAATACTTTATTTTATGTGATACAGTTGACATTTATTACTGGTTATTACTTAATAATTAATTGTGTGACAGTGCGTTTAGTACTTTTTCAGGTGTTATTGGTAATGATTTCATTCTTTTACCGATGGCATCAAAAATAGCATTTCCCACAGCTGGAATAATTGGATGAAGTGCACCTTCGCCACATTCTTTAGCCCCAAATGGTCCCTCAGGGTCACAACTTTCAATAATTGTTGAATGTATTTCTGGTGTATCAACACTAGTTGGGATTTTGTAATCAAGGAAGTTAGCATTTAATAGTAGACCTTTATGGTATCTCATTTCTTCACTAACTGCCTGCCCTAAACCCATATGCCATGAACCTTCGAGTTGTCCTTCAACAGCTAAAGGGTTTATCGCTAATCCACAATCATGTGAGCCCCAAATATCAAATATCTCAACAAATCCAGTTTTCTGATTAACTTTTACCTCCACAATTACACTACCAAACGAATAAGACGGACTTAAACCTGCTCCGGCACCTTTGAATGTTCCTCCTAGTTTTGGCGAATTATAGAATCCACTAACCGTTAGTGCACCAATTTTCCTGGTTGCAATCTCAATAGCTTCAACCCATGTTATATCAACAGTTTTGTCATTTGAAAAAACTCTATTATTCTCAAAATTCAATTCATCTGCAGTAATTTCAAATTTATTGATGATGGATTCAATTATACTTTTCTTAAGATTTTCGGCAGCATGTTTAGCGGCGTTGCCAGCCATAAAAGTTACTCTACTTGAATAACTTCCCAAATCTACAGGAGTAAGCAATGTGTCGGCTGCAAGAACAAAGATGTTCTCTGAGCTTAATCCTAGGACTTCAGATACAATAATTGCAAGCATTGTATCGCTACCCTGACCCATGTCGCTGGCTCCTGACGAAATAACTACTCTTCCATCAAAGTCAACTTTTAAATGAACAACTGATTGAGGATACTCATTCCGATGAATTGGCAAGGCACTTCCGCTAATAAAAAAACCCGATGCTACACCAATTCCATGTCCATATGGTAGATTTCCATATTTAGTGGTCCATCCGGATTTATCCATTACTGCCTTAAGTGCATCAACACTACCATTTGATGTGATTCTATACTCACCAACGGTTAACGTATTTGAGCTTAGGAAATTAGCCAGTCTTATTTCGCATGGATCCTTTTTCGCTTTTCGAGCCAGTTCGTCAATGGCTGTTTCCATTGCATAGCGTGGATTTACTGCTCCATGCCCGCGCATTGCACCACATTGAGGTTTATTTGTGTAAACCCTTCGAGTTCTAAACCCAAAGTTATCAACTTTATATGGCCCTTGTAATAGTACGCCATTGTAATAACTTGTTACAACACCAAAACTCCCATATGCTCCTCCATCAATAATTATATCCGCATCAATTACACTTAGGGTTAAATCCTTATTCATACCTACTTTAAAGTTCATTTTTGTAGGGTGGCGTCCGTGATTTGTAAGGAATACATCTTCTCTTGAAAGAACTGTTCTTACAGGCATTCCGAGCTCCATTGCAATGTATGAAATAATAATTTCGTGGGGGAATGGATCACTCTTACCGCCAAATCCACTCCCTAGATACGGTTTAATTACTCTGATTCTGTTAAGAGGAAGTTCAAGAACTTTTGCCAACGATTTATGTAAATAATGTGGTACTTGAGTAGCTGATATAATTGTTAACCCATCCTCATCCCAGTACGCTGTTGCTGCATGTGGTTCGGTAAAACCGTGATTAATACCTTGGAATTCAAAGTATCCTTCACTTTTATAATATGAATTTTCGAAGGCATTATTTTGATCACCAAACCGTAACTCCGTATTTTTGTGAATATTATTATTGAATTTGCAATGGGCGTGAATTTTTTCGTTTTCACCAATATCAACAATAGAATCATCAGAAGTAAAATACTCTTTTAATGGCTTATATTTAATCTTAATTTTAGCTATTGCTTCAAGGGCAATTTCTGCATTATCGGCTGCAACAGCAACTACAATTTCACCAATATATCTGGTTTTTTCGATTGCTAAAGCAGTTTCATCTTCAGAAATTGGAAGAACACCAAATTTATTTTTTAATTCCTTACCAGTTACAATTTTATGAACACCTGGTAATTCCAGAGCCTTTGAAATATCAATTGATTCAATAATTGCATGTGCTTGGGTGCTTCGTAAAAATCTACAATGTAGAGCATTTTTAATATTTATATCATCTGCGTAGTCAGCTGTTCCTTTAACTTTTTTAACTGCTTCTATGTATGGTTTTGGTACTCCTACAACCTTGTATTTACTATTATTGTTTGTTACAGTTTTTTTATCTTCATTGCATGAGCAAACGGCATCAATAATTTTTGTGTACCCGGTACATCTGCAAAGGTTACCAGCCAATGCTTCTTTTATTTCTTCTTTACTAGGATCCGGATTTGATTTTAATAAAGCATAAGAAGTAAGTACCATTCCAGGAGTACAAAATCCACATTGTATGGCGCCTTTTTCTATAAATTTTTTCTGAATATTATCTAGCTCATTTTTATTGGATAATCCTTCAATGGTAATTATTTTTTTATTGTGGCATTTTGCAACAGGAAGTATACAACTCAATATAGGTTTATCATCGAGTAGTACAGTACATGCTCCACAGGTTCCTTGTTCGCAACCAATTTTAGTACCTGTTAAATTAAGCTCTTCACGTAATACTTTTGCAAGTGTAACATCTTTGTTAACAGCTAATTTATAATTTCTACCATTAATATTTAGAATGATTTCTGTCATTAATTTTTCAATTTCTCCGCTCGAAAATATTAAAAATAATTGGAATTATACAATTTTAAAATTGTAAAAGGGAAAAAAGGTAGGGCTGTCAGTAATAAAATTAGTGTTGTAAGTAAAAAATACATTACTAGTAAACTTTAGTCCATGAATATTATTTTTTTTCGGAATGTAGTATTATCAGTAACAAGCTCAATTATATAAAGACCTTTGTTAATATTCGAAATATCAATAATATTATGTATAAATTTTTCGCTATATACTTTTATCCCAAACTGGTTGTAGATATTAATTTCATTAATATTTTGGTTATCAAAAGAATCAATTTTAAGATAGTTATTTGCAGGATTTGGATATAAATCAAACTGATGCGCAATATGTGATTCAATATCAACCTGATTACAGGCAACTTGTACTTCCATTTCATTATTGCACCCCGGCGAATTATATTGTATGTATGAAGTAGAATTAGGTATTTCTAAATAACTACAAATACTTGCAACCTCACATGTCGACAATAATGGATTATGGGAAATACTTAAGTATGTTATGGAGTTTGCATCAATGTTATCTAATCCATACAAACTTGGAAGCAGGTAGTTATTACGAAATATAATATGCCTACCAACTTCTACGAGGTTAAGCAAACTTGATATATCAGAAAGAACTGGTTGGCTCTGGATTATTAAATTACTACCAATCTCTTCAAGATTTTCAAGCCCTTGTAAACTGCTTAAAGCCGATGGTGCCTCGCCATTATTCTCTAACCTTAATCCACCTCCAATACTTGCAAGATTTTCAAGTCCAGTTAAATTATTCAATTTATCGTTTCTGCTTATTTCTACTTGACTTTCAATTGATTTCAGACCGTTTAACCCACCCAATGTCACCAATGAGTTATTGTCTGTTATGAATAGTGATCCAATTGTTTCTAGTTTATCCAGTCCTACAATACTATCCAATGAATAATTCTCAGCAATATGTAAAGCATCATCTAACTTATCGATTAGGGTTAAACCCGATATGTCAGTAAGTAAATAATTGTTAACTATATAAATTGTATTCTTAATATAATATAGATTCTCCAAGCCGTCTAAATTTTGTAAAGAATCGTTATTTAGTATAACCAAACTTCCATTAATTTTAATGAATTCATCTAAGCCAATAAATGAAACTAATGATTCATTGTTTGTTATATTAAAATCAAATTTCACATACCTGAGGAGATCTAGTCCACTCATGTCCTGAATGAGTGGGTTGTTTTTTATGTTAAAATATCCACGAATAACAGCTATCTTGTTCAAACCTTCGAAACTTTCCAATACGCTATTATTAAGTATTGAGCACTCACCATTAATAAGTGGTATTGAGTCTAAACCTGAGAGGTTTACCAGAGATGGATTATTTTGGATAATTAACTTGAATCCTAAATGAGATATGTTGATCAATCCTGATAAGTTAGTAAGTAGTGGGTTTCCTGTAGTTGAATTCCCAATAATTAAATCTGAGTTTACAGAAGTAATCACAGATAATCCATCAAGGTTTGTAATATCAGACCCAGCTATTATTAAGTCATTTTCTATTTCTGTACAATTAGTATATTGGATAGAAAAACTATCGATTTGAGCTTGACTTGTAAAAGTTATGCCATATGGAAAACACGGCTGGGCAAGCAAAGTTGAAATGCTTAGTATAGTTATAATTGAAAATAGAATAAGTTTTTTCATCAGTGTTACTCACTAAATTCAGATTTATATAGTTAATACGTTATGCAAAAAATTACAATTGAATTAGGTTTGGGTATCGTAAGTTCTAATTTCATTCAAATGTAATGCTTTTCTTCAAGTGTATCCTAAGTTGTACAATTATATAAATTTAGGTTGTCATCACAATCCAATATTATTGTATCCACGATGTCCAGAAATAAGTAAAGGCGTTTTTGCTTATAATTTCTTTATCGAATCTTTTTTCGTTTGGTAAATAAAATGAGCTAACATTTTCAAATTTCATACTTGTTGAGGTTGTTGTGCCAACCATACGATGATTATAACTATTGTTAAATGTAATGCTGAATGGCATTGTAAAATCTTCGCCAACATTTATCCACTTGTAATTGAAAATAAGTATGTTATTCTCATAAGTGAAATCATATTGTAATATTGGTGGTTCAGTATCATAGAGAAACTTATTAAAAAAATCTGAATTATCATAACCTAAATAATCATTGGCAAATTCAATAAAATCATCTGTTGCAATGGTTTTGAACTTATACTCGGTATAGAAATCTTTAATTAACGAGAAGAAAACACTATCGTCATTTATAATGCACCTAAAATTGTTTAGCATCGATGCACCTTTGTTATATATATCACCACCAAAAAATGAATTATCATTAACATCCTTAATACCAACCATGGGCCATATATTAAATATATACTTCATTTGTACTGCGGTAGCGCTTATATACTCTTCGTAACCATATAGCTCCTCCATAAAAAGCAGCTCTGAATATGTAGCAAAGCCCTCACTAATCCAAGCATCTGCCATGTCGCTCATGGTTACAGTATTGCCCCACCATTCATGTGCCAGTTCGTGAACAACCAGATAATCATAATCTGTATTTTCGTAACTTCTCCTTTTTTTTCTTCCATAACCATCACCAATTGCAATGGCACTTTGGTGTTCCATGCCCATATATGGGGCCTCTATCATAGCGATTCCATCATTTTTATAAGGATATTCGCCATACAACTTTTCATAAACGCGTATTATATCCTTTGTTTGACTGTAATATTCTTTTGCTCTATCTAAATTATGTGGTAATACATAATAATCAATATTATATGAACCATTGGCATTATTATAGACTTCGTTAAAGTTAACAAACTTGCCCATGTAAAAAGTAACTCCATAGCTGTTTATTGGATAACTAACAAACCATTCATAATTCGTATATTTATTATCTATTGGATATGATGATCGTAAGTTGCCATTTGAAATACCTTGATATTTACTAGGAACCTGGACATTTATGGTCATCGAATCAGGTTTTTCACTTAAATGATCTTTACAAGGCCACCATGAGCTTGCCCCAAGGTGCTCACATGAAACTCCTACCCAGTCATTATGTCGTTTCTTTTTCCAAGTAAATCCTCCATTCCAGGGAGGATGTGGTGCTTCTCTTGGAACTCCTGAATAATCAATTGTAATTTGATAATTTTCGTTTGCTTTTAAAGATTCATCAAAAGTTATAAATATTGCATTATAGATTCTGGTATATTTCAACTCTTTGCCATTCCAGTTTATGGAATTAATATCAAAATTATCTGATAAATCAATTTGTATTCTATCAGTTTTCTCGATTGTTTTAAAATAGATTTTATTATTGCCTGTAATGCTTTTCGACTTTGGTAAGATCTTTACAGTAAGGTTGTAATAATAAACATCAAAGCAAGTTCTTTCGGGTCGTAGGGCTCCCTGTAGTGAGTCTTTTAAACCATAAATAGGTTTGTAATTGTTTTCTGCTGTGAGTTCCGTATCATCCTTATAATTCTTTGATATTAAGCTTACAACATAATTATTTGATGTCATGAAATTAACATAACTCTTTCTGAATTTTGAGCCTAGTTCCTTTGCTTTTTTTAAATCTTTTATGCCACTTTCATAATCATTCAAATTGATTCTTGCAATACCTCTATTGTAATAGAGACTGTAATCCTCGGAATAGTCAGATATCAAAGTATCAGATAATCTGATAGCTTCATAGAATTCTTTTTTCTTAAGTTTTTTTATAATTAGGTTAGTACATGAATCAAAAGTATCGTATTTTTTTTGCGCAAATACTGTATTGATTATTAGTAATATACTAAGTATTATGAAGAATTTTTTCATTGGTAATTTTCTATTGGTAAAGCAGTGATTTTGAAACGAATGGTTAGTCAAACACAAAATATTATTCCTTAACTCTACGAATAATTATACCATGCTGCTTCCCTATTACTTCGCCATGTATGTAGTTAATTTTCATTTGACCATCACGGAAATACCGTATCCAAACACCTTCTTTAAATCCGTTAGTGTAACTACCTGATGTCATTTTTCTTCCTTCTTTGTTCCAATAGGTCCAAGGGCCATTTTTACTTCCTTTGATGAATTTACCTTTAGAAAGAGTAGATCCATTTTTAAACCAATAAATCCATTCGCCAGTATACAAATTTTTTAAAATTTGTCCTTTAGCATCGAGCTGTCCGTTGTCGTACCAATAATTCCATTCCCCACTCTTCTTATCTTTTGTGAAAACACCATTTGCTTTTATTTCACCATTTTCAAACCAATAATTCCATTCGCCTGATTTTCTGTTTTTATGGTATATTCCTGATGATTTTCGCTGACCGTTTTCATAATAGTATGTAAAAACCCCCTCTTTTATCAACATACTACTTGTCTTATACAAACCACTCATTTGAATTTCATTATCCATATAAAAATCGTTTACTACCCAAATACTTTTATCATTTTTGAAGTACTCTCTAAAGTAAGAGGCATTACTTTCATCAGTAATAATATTCCAGTCTTCGTCAAAATACTTAGTTAATGTATCTTGTGAATATGCTGAACTGGTTAATAAACTTAGTAATATTAAATATATAGTATGTTTCATTTTTGTATTTTTAATTGTTTACAAAGAAAATGATGAGAGCTAACTCATCAGCTATCGACTTCATTTGTTCACATATATCTTTATAATTTTCTGCCTTTATAGATTTTTTCTTTGTTGTTAAATGATAATCAATTTGTAATGAGTTACTGCTTATTTGTTCAACTTTCTCTTCATAACGAAATGCCTCATTCTCAAATATATCAATATCATCTTGAATTAAAATGCTCTCAGGGAAATGAAAAATTACGCGATAATGTAGATTTGTTGGGTGATTTAATGTGAAATCAAATTTTCGGTCATCGCAAACTTTTGTATCTAAATATTGATACAACAAAATAGGCTCAAATCTAAAAAGCCTAACTCCGTTTGGAGAAAACTCAGTTTTATAATCCTTTATTTCCCAAAAATCATCAATCTCGTAATTGTAAACAACTACAAAATTATTCGTTTCAATGTTATCTGTAATCTCAAGCTCTCCTATTCTATTAACTACCGGATAAATTAATTTCAAGTCTTTTGTTACTGCATCGGCAATATCCTTAGTTGTATAGTATTGCAAAATAGCTCTACGTTGATCTGCTTCAAACCCGTATCTGTTTGATGTTATTCTTAAACTTGAAGGTTCAGTAAATGAGTTTATTACAATTTCATCAGTAATATAAGCACCAGATTTTGTTTTTTGAGGCGACATGTTTTGAAGTGTATCTTCAGGGAGCCCAATTATCAGTACTTTTCCATAATCGATATTAAACATATCTCTAAAATCTCCACCTTGTGTTGATATTGATGGGTCAACCCAATATGTTGAGTCATTATAGTCAAACCTAACAATTACGTGGTTAAACACTTGGTTGCTAATGTGAAGCTTATCAACATTATGTTGCATAAAAGTATTAACTAATACTGGATAGGCATTTTCAACTCCAATTTGATTTAGTAAAGAAACGAGTAACAACGATTTATCTTTGCAGTCGCCAAAGCGCTGGACTACAACTTGCTCTGGTGGAAAAGGCTTTATGCTTCCAATTCCCGATTCAATTCCCATATAACGGATATCATCCTGAACAAAATTTATAATCTTATTTATTTTTTGATCGCTATCCTCATTGCCAGTAAAAATCTCAGAAAATACGCTATCAAGCATTGGATCATAATTAAGAGAGAAAACTTTTTGAGCCCAATTATTTACATCAACCCATGAGTCAAAACTACTTAAAGTAAAATATTTGAAGGGCAACGACCAGGTTGGTATATAATCCTCAAGGACAATTGCTTTTGCATTTTCATTTCTAATTTCAATTATGTTATTGTTATCGATAACAAATGTTTCAACAAAAAGGCTGTCGCAATCAAAACAATTATACCTGTATTCTTTTCCAACAGGGTAAATTATGCGAACGTAATATAAATCCACAGGATTTAACATCTCCAAAGGAACGAAAACATATTTCTCATTATCAAATATTGGATTGTTGCCTTTTAAAGTATAGGCAAAATCTATAAGATCATCCTTTCTAATATCGTTAAGTATATCATATGCAGTTATTTGGCCAGTATATATACCATCGTTAAGGTTTAATTCATTATTAATAAATTCAAAACTCAAATCTTTTGTACGATCAATTTTTTTTCCTTTTCTCCAAATAAAAAGATGATGGATTTTCAGCTCCTGATACGAAGTATCATATGGTACGGAAAGCTGGGATGCCTCAGTTATTCCACTGTAAGATACCACATTAATTATCGTATGGTTATAAACTTCCTCGTTATCAAGGTTTACCTGATAATCCATCAAAGTTAGATAGTAACCTGATAACACATCGTACACAGAAACGTCAGAGCTATCAGGAATTTCAATCCGTTTAACCCATTCAGGAGTTTTTTCAAATATATAATTTTGCGCCAGAACGAATTGTGAATAAAAAACGGTAAATAAAATAATGATTAGATGCCTAAATTTCATATTGTGTGTTTAAACGGTTTTGTAAGATGATTGATTAACAAAAGGCATACCATAAGGTAAATCTTATGGTATTGATATTGTTTTTTTGATGACGCCTGCTTTAATTTGATATCTCTATTTTTGCTTCACTTATAAAATCAGCAAAATTTGACGATAGTTGAGCTGTATAATAACTGTTAGTAACCTCAGTAATTTTAACTGTAAGTGTATCTGTTTGGCTACCCTTAAAAGATGTATCTCCAGACAGTATTTCTGCATCAAAAAGCTGATAAGTACATTCATCTAGCCAGTGAATATTGTATTTAACTCTTACATTTAAATACTCATTAGTTTCTATTTGCTCATCTGTAGTTCTAATTATAATTGTTGTGCCAGATTCTTCAGAAACCAATTTAAAACTCCCTGTCTTTACCTGCCCACAATCAATTCCTGTGTGGGAAATGTTAATTAAAATAAATAATATTATAAATATTGATTTCATAAATTAAGAATTAATTAGAAAGGTTTAAAAATAGAGTAATGGCAGCAAGTTTAGGTAGTGTTTTTTTTTAAAGATGTAAATTTAATAATTTAAATAAGGAAGCCAATAGTGCATTAGAATTTATACTAAGTCTAAATAATTATATGACCAAAATATGTTTGGATGGCCAGTAATATTTAAATGATTAGTTCTGGTGGTAAGTATATAATTGTTATTTTAATTAAATAAAAAAATCCAACACCTCGGATAATTTAAGGTGTTGGATTCAGTATAACAAAAAACTTATATTTTACTAGTTACTGCGTGTTTGCTTTATAATATTCAATTAATATCTATTCGAATATAACTCAGTATTTTGGCATAATTAATGCAAATCAGGAATTGTAAATTTGGGGGTTTGAACATTATTCTTACCATAAAGGCCCCAGTAGGGTTCAATTGGGCTTGATGTCTTCCATGGTTCATCAAACATTTCAAACCAAAATGTATTATATGCCTGATTGTAAATATTATTACCATCAATCCAATCTAATGTTGTTGAGAAATTAAGCTTCATATTATTCACATTTTCTTTTGATGTAGCTGAGCCATTACTTGCTGAAGGCCAGCCAATTTCACCAATCAATACAGCAAGGTCGAAATTATTTTCTGCATTACTTATTCCGTGTTGATATGACCATTGCATATTTCCAACAATATTTCCTGGATCAGAACCAGGAGCATAATATGGATAGATATTAAGTAATATTAAACGGTCGTTCGGATCGTTTAAATCTTTACATTTTTGAAGTATAGCAAGTGCATAATCCTCATCAGGGTTTTCGTGATTTACATCAGCCCCTGTACCTGTAATACATGATGTAATTGGAATTTTAAAATTAGCCTCAACCATTTTTGAATGCGCATAATCCATTAGTACTGCCACTTCTGCTGGTGGTACATAATTAGGATTATTTACACGTAAATTGGTTTCGTTACCAATTACAATGCACATAACCGTATTAGGGTGCTGTTTTGCTGCAAGTACAGCCTTGTTAATATCCGCCTTTGTGGCATTAGCATTTCCAGGATAACAATGTACACCAAGTGCAACATCAAGATCTTTAGAGGCAGCAATATTAACAACCTGATCCATACCATCGGCGACAGTATAAGTGCGAAAAAAATCAAAATTCTTAGCAATTAATGTTAAGTCGGCCTCAATTTGTGATGTGGGTATTAAAGTTCCAGGAGCTTGTCCGCTATTGTGGTAAGGTCCATAACAAATACCCATATGTTCCACCGAAATAAATATATCATTATCAGCTTCCAGTATTTGTGGGGTAGGGGACTCCACTTCATCCTCATTTTTATTACATGATACAACAAAAAATAGTAGCATCATAAGTCCAATTTTAATGTTTACTTTAATTAGATTATTCATAGTTTCAATTTTAAATTATTTCAATACGGTATTCATAGAAAAATTTCTATTATACTATCTGTATCGAAGTCCTAGTTAGTTAAAATGTTGATAATTTGCTTGTTTTATTTAAGGTTGGCTAAAGCTAACCTACCTAAATAAGTACCAAATATATATTCTTAATACATTGAATAATAAAATTTAACAATTATTTGTGATAATTTAAAGTGACCTTTTAGTGATAAATGATCGTATCTTATTTAGAATGAGTCTAATTAAAATATATTTACTATTTTTGTGAAAAAACAACAAACTATGCGTTACATAATATTAAGTCTTCTTTTTTTATTGGTTACTTATTCATGTCAAAAAGATAGTTCTACAAACAGGCCAACCAATTCTGAAATAATAAGCGATAGCCTCAAAGTAATTAGGGTTAATTTAGGAAATACTCTAGGTGAGATAATACCAAGCTTAAATGTGTATATACAAACTCCTGATGAAATTATTTTTGCAACAAATTCGCATGTTGGGGAGCCTGAGATAACACCAGATACTTATTTCCGATTTGCAAGTAATTCTAAAAATTTCACATCATCGGCTATTTTAAATATGATGGAGGATGGTTGGTTAAGTATTTACGATTTTATTATTGATACTATTCCTGGAATGGATGTACCCTATGTGCCTTCTGATGAAATATGGAGTATTCCTTACAAAAATCAAATTACAATTGAACAGTTATTACAGCATAGTGCTGGAGTATATGACGTTGATAACGGTATTGTTCCTAATTGCGATGGTTTGTCGTATGTGAATTTTATCATGCGCAATAATCCCAGCCATCAGTTTAATGTTAATGAACTCGTTGAGCAATTAACAATTAACAATTTGAGTTACTGGGAACCTGGTTTTAGTCACCATTACAGCAATACTGGATATAGTATACTAAGTAAGATAATTTCCAGGGTGTATTCGGAACATACCGGACAGTCTAAAACATTTAAGGATTATTTATATGATTATGTATATGGACCCGAAACAAAAGTTCCATTGGCTGTTAATTTTCCTTATCTAGCAACAGAGATGGAACTACCTAATCCTCATGCTTTGGGTAATGTTTTTTATTCGGCTAGTGATGGTGGGAATATACAGTATAATGCAACTAACATGAGTGCACACGTTGCCGAAGGAAATGGCAATGGGACTTTTAAAGACTTAAATACTTATATCCGTGCCTTGATGACAGGTAATAATGTACTAGATAGTGAAACTGTTACACTCATGCAAACAGATTACTCTCCAGATACATCTGGCCACAGCAATTATGCATTGGGGTGTATTAACATTACCAATATTGGTTTCGGACACAATGGTGAAATAAGAGGGTATCTATCCATAATGGCTTATGATCCTCAATATGATGTTTCGATTATAGTTTTGATGAATGCAGTTGATTACGTTAATCATGATGATTATATTACGAATTTGAAAGGTATGTATGAAGGAGCATGGAAAGCTAGAGAAATTCTAGGATATCCAGGAAAGCCTTATTAATAAATTTACATTTCAATATTCAATATTTCAGGGAGAGCTAAATAATATGGTGCCATAACGCTGTTGTTGCCTTTTACCAATATATAAAATCTATTAAACGATACTCTTCATACCAGTGTTGTCCAGTAACCACCATTAGCCCTGATTGAAAACTCATAAAATATGTTAAATAAATATAGAGATATTTCTATGTTTGATAGCAAGTATTATTTTCGCATGGAAATTAATTTAGAAGTGTTTCTGAAATACGTGAAATGCAATTGAGTATTAATTAATGGTAGTGCAATTAGTAGGCTAATTAGTTTTTATTGTTTCTTTAATGTAGAAAAAATGGACAGATAGGTTCATTACATTAGCTGATTATATTTGCACTAATTATATTTATTACTTTGTATTAGAAAATAAATACTTTGAATATTTATATAATTAAATTTTATAATATCATGAGAAAAATTATTTTAAGTTTAGTCGTTATTGTAATGACGGCTAGTTTATTTACCAGTGAGCTGGTAGCACAAGAAAAGAGTGATGCATCAGTAACTATTTCCGATCAAGAAGTGCTGGATATTCAAAAAGTATGGGGCGAGGGTATTGTCCATATTGGGGAGGTATATTCTGAAGGTGGAGATTACAAGGCGACAGCAGAGAAGCATATTGACAAGTTATACGGTTACCAGCTTGGTACTGTGTTTTTTAAGCCTACAATGGCATCCGAAAAGCAATTCCGTTTATCAAAACGTGGTGCTCTTTCCTATTTTGTTGGTCATGACCCTGAATATGCAGAAGATCACGGATTTGCAATTAAACCATGGAGTAATGTTCGCTGGGAAAGTGTTGGTGTTAAAACCATAGGAAATATGTCTATTGCTTTAGGAAATTATTATTTTACACCTGCTGACGGCGGTGATGAAGTTAAAGTTGAATACACTTTTGTTTACACAAAAGATGAGGATGGGAGTCTACGTATAATTGGCCACGGCTCGCACTTTCCTTATAACCCAGATAAGACTGATAAATAGAAATAAAATAAACAGGTTGTGAAAATGTGATTTCATAACTATATTGTTTATTCGGTTTAGTGGTAATTGTATAAAATAAGAAATATATTTAATCAAAAAAGCCTCACAATCGCAAGATTATGAGGCTTTTAGTTTGTCGGGATAGAAAGATTCGAACTTTCGGTCTCCTGCTCCCAAA
>JASFZK010000081.1:0-3611 GCA_045267845.1 Bacteroidota bacterium
AAAATGGGAATATTACGAACATTTGCATTAGGAGGAATTCATCCCGCAGAGGATAAATTATCCTCAAATGCACCAATAGAAACCATCCCGGTTCCCAAACAGGCAATTGTGCCACTTGGACAAAACCTTGGAGCTCCTTCAAAAGCCATCGTAAAAAAAGGTGATATGGTTAAGGTAGGGCAACTCCTTGCTGAAGCCGGCGGTTTTATCTCAACCAATATTCATTCACCTGTTTCGGGTAAAGTATTTAAAATCGACAATGCCATTGACGGCACTGGTTATAAAAGGCCTGCTATTATTATTAATGTTGATGGAGATGTATGGGAAGATAGTATTGATACTTCAACAAAAATAGATACCGAAATAACACTCAACTCCAAAGAAATAGTTGATAGAATAAAAAATTCAGGAATAGTTGGAATGGGTGGAGCAACGTTTCCAACATATGTAAAACTAATGCCTCCACCAGGAAAAACAGCTGAATATCTGTTAATAAATGGTGTTGAATGTGAACCATACTTAACTGCCGACCATAGGCTGATGCTTGAAAAAGGACAGGAAATAGTTGTTGGCATCCGCATATTAATGAAAGCATTGAATGTAAATAAAGCTTTCATTGGCATTGAAAATAATAAACCAGATGCCATTAATCATATGCGTGAACTGGTTAAGCAATATGATGGTATTGAAGTTCAATCATTAAAGGTTCAGTACCCTCAAGGTGGCGAAAAACAATTAATTAAAGCATCCGTAAACAGAGAAGTTCCATCTGGTAAACTACCAATTGAAGTTGGTTGTGTTGTACAAAATGTTGGTACTGCATTTGCAGTTTATGAGGCAGTGCAAAAAAATAAACCTCTTTTTGAAAGAGTTGTTACCGTTACTGGAAAAGCTATAAAGAAGCCTTCAAACTTTTTAGCACGTATTGGAACTCCAATCAGTCAGTTAATTGAAGCTGCCGAAGGTCTTCCTGAAGACACTGGTAAAATTATTGGTGGCGGCCCCATGATGGGAAAAGCAATAACTTCACTCGATATTCCAATTGTAAAAGGGTCATCGGGTCTTCTATTTATGAAGCGAGAAGAATCGACACGTAAACCAGAAGGATTTTGCATACGCTGTTCAAAATGTACGTACGTATGCCCCATGGGACTCGAACCATATTTGCTATCAAAAGCTGCAAAGTTGAGTAATTTTGAGATGGCAGAAAACGAATCAATTATGGATTGTATTGAGTGTGGATCATGCCAATATGCATGCCCTGCTTCGATACCGTTGTTAGATTACCTGCGTTTAGGTAAGATGAAAGTTGGTCAGATAATGAGAGGAAGAAAGTGATTATTGAAGTTGAATAATAAATCATCAATAAAAAATAATAAATTAAAGATTGTAAATAATAAATTTAAAAATGAATAAGTTCACGGTTTCAGGATCACCCCACATTCACGGGGACGACTCCACCAAGAAAATAATGTATGGTGTTATAATTGCAATGATGCCCACAGTGTTATTTTCAGTTTATTTTTTTGGTGTTGATGCTATCAGGGTTTTTATAATTGCCATAGCAGCAAGTTTATTTTTTGAATGGGCAATTCAGAAATTCTTAATAAAAGGTCCACTTACCATTAATGATGGTTCGGCATTAGTAACAGCAATTTTACTTGCACTAAACCTTCCTTCAAACTTACCAGGATGGATAGTAATTATTGGAGCTTTAGTTGCAATTGGAATGGCAAAAATGTCATTTGGTGGATTGGGTAAAAACGTATTTAACCCAGCACTGGTTGCAAGGGTATTTCTACTGGTTTCTTTTCCCGTTCAAATGACTTCATGGCCAAAACCATCACCAATTACTGATGGCTTAGCAGATGTTATTACCGGCCCCACTCCTTTGGGATTTTTGAAGGAGAATCTCGATGCTGGCAAAACAATGTCAGAACTAAAGTCACAATTACCAACCTACACCCAAGGATTAATGGGTGACATGGGAGGTTCCATGGGCGAAGTATCTGCATTAGCACTAATATTAGGTGGTGTTTATATGCTTTGGAAAAAAATTATCACATGGCATATTCCTGTTTCAATGTTGTTAACAGTAGCCATCTTTTCAGGTATATTTTGGGGCATCGACCCTGAACACTATGCTGATCCTGTCTTCCATATGTTAACAGGTGGTATGCTATTGGGAGCCATTTTTATGGCCACTGATATGGTAACATCACCTATGACAAAAAATGGACAGCTAGTTTTTGGTTTCGGAGTTGGTTTGTTAACCATACTAATCAGATTGTGGGGAGCCTATCCAGAAGGTGTTTCATTTGCAATTCTACTTATGAATGCTACCGTACCACTTATTAACAAAGGGTTTAAGCCAAAGCGTTTTGGTACAGTATAATAATTGAATATTGATGATTATAGATTTATTATTGAATTAATAATAATAAATCACAAATAATAAATAATAAATTCAAAATGGCTAGTAAAAGAGAATCAAATTTTATAAACATGGTGACCACACTATTCATAGTATCGGCAGTTGCTGCCCTTACTTTAGGAAGTGTATACACGGTTACCAAGGCACCTATTGCTTTAGCAAAGAAAAAGAAATTAGAGGCTGCAATAAAAACTGTTCTACCTGAATTTGACACATTGCAAACTGAAAAGATTGCTTTGGGTGATGGCAGCAGCGATTCACTAATATTTTATACCGCATCCAAGGATAAAAAAATAATTGGTACTGCCATAAAAACTTTTACAATGAAAGGTTTTAGTGGTAGAATTGAATTAATGGTTGGGTTTTTAAAAGATGGAACAATTAACAATACGGCAGTTGTATCACATAAAGAAACACCGGGATTAGGCGATAAGATGGACATAAAGAAATCAAAATTCCCCGTTCAGTTTGAAGGCAAAAACCCAAGCACATATAATTTAAAGGTTACAAAAGATGGTGGTGACGTTGATGCAATAACGGCTGCTACAATTACATCTAGAGCTTTTTGTGATGCTGTTGATAAAGCATATATAGCATTTGAGAAAGAGAATAAAAAGTAAAATATAATAATACAAACTGTTAAACTTAAAACTATCTTTTTTATCTAATAATAAGAGAATAAAATGCAGAGCTTTAAGAATCATTATACTGATTCTTAACTCTTCATCTAAAATAAATAAATTATGAGTCAAATCAAAAATTTCACAAAAGGGTTTATAAAAGAAAATCCGGTTTTTGTACTTCTACTAGGATTATGTCCAACATTGGGTGTAACTACTTCTGCAATTAACGGATTGGGAATGGGCCTGGCAACTACATTTGTTCTTGTGGGTTCAAACCTTGTAGTTTCGATGGTTAGAAATGTTATTCCAGATAAAGTACGAATTCCTTCTTTCATTATCATAATTGCATCCTTTGTAACTGTTGTTGAATTAGTTATGCAAGCTTACTTGCCGGGCTTATTTGATGCTCTGGGATTATTTATTCCACTTATCGTGGTAAACTGCATAGTATTAGGACGTGCCGAAGCTTTTGCATCTAAAAATAGTGTTGGCTCATCATTAATTGATGGACTAGGTATGGGACTAGGTTTCTCATTTGCACTTACTTTGCTTGG
>JASFZK010000082.1:0-19318 GCA_045267845.1 Bacteroidota bacterium
ATTATTTTGAAATTAAATCGCGGGATAGAGCAGTAGGTAGCTCGTCGGGCTCATAACCCGAAGGTCACTGGTTCGAGTCCAGTTCCCGCTACTAGTAAAAAAAAGACTTCACGGAAATGTGAGGTCTTTTTTAATTTGTACTAGTACAGAATAAGTACAGAATAGAACTTCTTTAGAGCTGGAAATAATATTTATATTAATTTGTTACTTTTTTTTAAAAGCAGCCTGAAATTTTGTCGATCCCGAACTGGTCTCTTTTTAATAATTCTTTAACTTTTACGATAAAATTTGTTTTTGTTTGATCCTCGAAAAGTTTTTAGGTATTCTTATAAATTGAGTTATGAAGCTTAGGTATTAAACCTTTTGAATAAACTTAATAAAATAATAATGACTAATGTAAGAGTTAAACTAGGTAATCGTAATAGATAAATTATGACACAAGAATTAATTTTGGACGAATTTTAAAAAAAAATTCTGTCGCCTATATAATTCATTATGCTTTTTTGCTTATAAATATATTAATGATTTAAAGGTCTCTGAAGACATCGTTCAAAATGTTTTTATAAAAGTGTGGAGGATGACTCCATTTTTTTCAAGTTAAAATAAAGATTGACTGGTTATTTTATACAATTGTAAGAAACAAATTTCTTTCTTTTTTAAGAAGCAAATACGCAATAGATGTTCAAGCTTATATCCCGTTGAAAATTTAGAAATATTACAAAAAGAAAACTACTGTATAAAAGAAACTCTTATTATTGATATTTCGACTATAATGCAAAATGCAATCAATGCATTGCCTAATAAAAGTGATCATGTTATAAAACAGAGCTATAAAGGTAACTCAAATAAAGAAATACCGAATAGAGTCTTATAGTATGAGTTGGGCTATGAACTCTGCTAGTGTTACTCATTTATTATTGGATTAAGTTTTATTATATGAAAAGAAAAGGAGGTTTAATACCTCCTTTTTTAGAGCTATTTCTATTTTAAACAAAGAAGCTTTTTTAAGTATCAAATTGTTCTATTGTAAATAATCGAAAAGATTTTTGAAAGATGAGATTTATAATGCAAAATACTATTTTTTATATAAATTTGAGGCTAGATCTTAAATTGGAATTTTCATTGTACAGTTTGATTTGTGCACTACTGTAAAATTTTAAATGTTAGTAAACAAGTAAATTTTGTAATCTTACAAGAGAAGATTACCCTTTGTTATCAATATAAAATATTTATTGTTGATTTTTCTCACTTTAAATATGTATATTATGATAAAAGAGATTATTAAGTACTTTAAATATTAAGAAGTGCTTAACTTAAATTGATGGTTTAATCAGATGCCAGTTTATTTATTTTTCAAGTTAATATTGCATTCAAGGGAACTTAAAACGTATAAAAATACTTATGAAATCAGCTGAGCAATACCTTCATGAAGTCAGAGAGATGGCTTATAATTCTTCTAAAGGGTGGATGGTCACTGTTGAAAGTGTATTTGAAGAGGAGTATGATGATATTCAATTCAAGAATACTTTAGCCAGTATTAATTACAAAGATATTTTACAGGATTTTGAGAGTGGTAAACTAGATCATTTTATTAAAGAAAATTCAGAGGAAAAGCGTCTGGATCTATTAATTTCCAAGTTAGCTTATTCTCTGATGGAAGATATTAAAGATTGTACTCAAAATATGTACTCCGATAAGTGGAATAATACCTATTTATCCTTCATACCGTATAATGACTGCACTGCATTTTGTTCTAATGTAGATGGTTTTTTAGAGCCATTGGACGGGTATATAATTTGTATTAATCAAGGTCTATATTACTGCCTCAATCTTATTAGTAAAGCCTTTGTTGTTGAAACCGTAAGTGTGGATTTAAAACAGTATAAAAATAATGCCCCAGAGTTATATAATGATGCCATTGGTTTATTTCTTGAACCTAAAAAAGATGCCATCAAAAACATTTTTTTTGAACCTGAAAAATTACCACCTCAAAACTATGGTCATTTATCAGCATTTCAGTCATCCATGGCGATGATGATTATGCAATTTATTGGTTTACATGAATTTGGTCATATTGTTAATGGTGATTTAACAGAGGTAACTCATTATAAAAGTCATTTAGCCACCATTACAGGTAATGAAGTGATTGAAGGCGATCATGATTATAAAAAAACATGGGCTCGTGAATATTCTGCAGATGAGTTCGCTATTAAAGCCCTTTCCAGTAGAGCAGCCTCTAATGAAGCTGCCTGGGCCAATTTTCTTTCTATTTATTATTTTTTCAAATGGTTGGACGATGTGGAAACAAAAAACAAAAAACCGATATCCAAGTTTCATCCACCACCAATGGATAGAGCAAATAATCTATTACGTATCATGAGGGAAACATGTGATATGCCTCAAGATGCTCAACGGGTGATTAATAATATTTCTATGTGGTCTGATACATGGCCAGTGCAGAACAAGGATCGCTATGAGTAAAACGTATGGTGGTTACAGAGCGAACAAGGAATCACTAAGAATTGCTAAAACCATAGCGGAAAAATTAGGAATTCCTTACAATGAAGAAGATGTCAAGCACTTATCCGAGATTCTTCATCAAGTCTATTACGAAGAGATCATTGAGAAATTGGGCATCGATAGTAATATTTTGTTCGATCATGGTGTAACTAGAAAGATTACTTCTCATGTGACAAACATTGGAGGCGCTAGAGAACATGTTTTTTTCGATGAACAATTTGATTTCTGGTTATTTGAAATTTGTTTTTTGAATTCCATAGTGACATTCAAGCCATTTTCAGCATCTACCGGCACGAAATTGATAAACGCCTTAAGAGCTACTTTGGATGTGTTCAGAATTGCGGACCTACATGAGTTTAATAGGGATGACATGCTTAAATTAAATGAAGAATATGATGACTTACTGAAATTTTCTCATGATTTAAGTAAAGCTATGATAGCATTTATTATATGCCATGAAATAGCCCATACGGTTTCTGATTACTCAAGACCCAATATGAGTGTTGAAGAAAGGGAATTTGAAGCAGATAAACTAGGTTATGATTATTTTACAACGGTCATCCAACATCCCGATAAATCGTCTTACATAGCACTTCAGGATATGTTTTTGTGCGCACCGGTATTGTTTTTTAAATACCTGGATCTGGAGGAAGATTACTATTCGAATAAAATAAGATCCAATCTTGAAAGAGAAGGTTATCCCAGTCCGGCCGAAAGAGAGGGGAACATAAGATTACTCTTTAATGAAGTAAGTGCTAATGATAGTATATACTTGTTGAAAATACTCGAAAAAGGACTGAATAGTTTACATTCACATCTACTGTAGCGCATTTTCCGTATGTAAAAATCAATTCTTTTTAATCAATATGGTAGTTCCCGTATTATTTTCTAAAATAGTCGCATTGCCATCACTTAGTTTGTGCTTAATACCTTTACCGGTATTTAGGTCTGACGATTCAATTTGATGGATGATTTTTGCGGTTAGGTCTTCAACGATATTTGGAATAGCTGTACTAAAGGTACACATAATTGAAGCTCCGGTTGTGATCATACCTCTTTCATCGCCATTGCGAATTTCTGTTTCGACTTCTATATTAAGACCGTTTTGGAGTATTTTTAAAAACATTTCCCAAATGGATGAAACTCCTTTGGCATGGTTAATTTGTGGAATTCTAACAGTGATTTTTGTCTTTTTGATTTGAGACTTAAAAGTGCGTTTAGAAGGGGTGTGTTTTTTAGTTGTTGAAAGGAATTTATATGTTCCATCCCCGTTTTTATAACGCTCGTGTACTTCAAAAAAATCCTTTTTTTTCGTCTTATCTTCTTTCTCACCTTTTATATTAAATTGTTTTTTATAAAATTCCTCGATCTGAGTTTTATTATCGTCATAGAATTTTTTGAAATTGAGAGTATCTCTGTGATAAACTTTAGTCACCTTGTCGATAGAATTTATGTTGAAGTTTTTAGGCGCTTGCTCAAAATTTTTAATCTCTTTTATAGTTTTTTTAGATAAACTATCATTCATATTAACGATGGACTCATGAATATCAATAATCTTTTTACCACTCAAACAATCAATAAGATAAAGTAATGCTTTTATTTCTGTCTCTGTATTCATATGGCCATCCCTTTTCATATTTAAATAATTTTTGAACTAGTTTCTACTAGTATAGACTCTACCCTTTAATATTCTTATTTCGTCAGTATTATTGCAACATGATTTGTTGATTAATCCGGAATTTCTAATCTCAAATCTATGTGCTCGAGCATGATTTAAAATAATTATTAATTTAAAATCATGCATTATGAAAAATGTTTTAAAATTCGCAATCACTTTATTAGTGTTAAACGTAACAGTACAGTCATGCACCCCTTCAAGTTTGGGAAATGAGAATCATCCAAATACCGATGTTTTTCAAGAGTCAGATCCACCGTCTGATCCGATACCAACCGAACCTTGTGACGACCCTGCAGACTGCTAGTGTTTGTATTAGACAGTAACCTGGTTATTTAACAAAGTATACTTTTTAAAGATGTTTGCTTTTTAAGCAAACATCTTTTTTGTAGCTAATGTATTACTTTATTTTTTAAAAGGGGGAATTGATAATTCATAATTTTCTTTATGAGCGTTTTTATAATTTATATAAATTCTAATAACTTCCGCGCTATTTTTTGCATTTAAACGTTCGCACATGTTTCTTACATGAGATTCTACAGTCTTTTGTCCTATATAAAGTTTTGAGGCAACTTCTTTTTGAGTTAAGCCTTTACTGAGTTCTTCAGCGACTTGCTTTTCTCGCTTCGAGAGCTTTAATAGTCTACCGATTTTGATCATTTTTTTTAAACTGGGGTCAATATAGGTATTACCTTTAATTACTTCATCAATGGCATTAAATAAATGCTTCGCGGGTAGCTGTTTGTCTAAATACCCATTAACCTTAAATTCATTTATTAAACTATCATAATGGTCAACTTTGGCATATTGAGTGAGGACTATAATTTTAATTTCCAGGACGTCCTTTCTTAATCTTTTTGCTATAGTAAAACCATCGTAGTTTGAAGTGTGAAAATTCAAATCTAATATAACGACATCTATTTTTTCTTTTTTTATAAAATCGAATGCAGTGTCGTAATTATGACATATAAGTATCCTTGAGATTAAAGAATTGTGTTTTAATAATTTTTCTAAACCTTCAGCAAAAATAATCGAATCTTCTACAATTAATACGGTTGCCTTTTTTGTCATTTTAAGTTTTGATTAATGGGGAAGTCTAAATTGAAGACAGTGCCTTCTTTTGTTTTTGATAGGCTACAGTTGCCTTTTAATAATTTGGTCCGATGCTTCATATTAATTATACCAACGCCAACGCTGTTATCTTCTAGACCAATACCGTTATCTTCAATTTCGACATGCAAATTATTTTGTTTTTCTTCAGTTTGGAATGAGATTCGAATTTTACTGGCTTTTGCATGTTTCTCGATGTTATTTAAGGCTTCTAAAAGGATACCGTATAGGTTCGTTTGTGAGTCTAACCTTAAATTATTTATAACATCCGGGATATCGTTTTCAACTGATACAATTATTTTTCTGTAAGATTGAAATTCGGATAATTGGTTAATAATAATTTCAGACAATTTGTTATATTTAATTCTATCATGTAGCGGTGAAAGACGATGAGATATTAATCGCATTTGATGATTAATGTTTTTTATGTCTTTAGTGATGTCATTAATCGACGATTTTTCATACTTATCTTCTTGTAAAGCCAAAGCTTCAATTTTTAACCGAATGCCATCAAGATTAGTGGTTATAACATCATGAAGGTTTTTACTAATGTGCCTTTTAATCTCTTCTTGCCCTTTAAATACAGCTTTTAAGTAATTAATAGATTGTTCTTGTTTTATAATTCGGTTCCTTTGTTTTATATATAAAAAAGCAGTTGATAATAAGACTATGATCAAGAATGAAACTACAAGTAATAATCTGTTAATTCTAATTTTAGTTTTTTGTTCTTCAATTAGAAGGTTATTTTGTTTGTTTTTAAGAGATAACTTTAAGTTTTCATTTAGAGCTTTTTCATTTTCAAACTTCTCCTGAAGGGTTTGAACGATTTCAGCTCTTTTTTCATTAAAAATAGTTTTGTAGAGATCAGTATATTGTTTCTGATAATCGTAGGCTTTTAAGTACTTTTTAAGCCGAACATTTAATAATGCATTAATTTCAAGATTTCTGGCCACTAATTCGCTACTTTCAACTTTTGATATTAAATCATTAGCAACGCTTAAATAATATTTGGCTTTAGATACATCGTTGGTTTCAAGATGGATCAAAGCTAATTCATTGCAATTGAATACTGTAGATCTAGAATTATTTGTTTTTATATTTATAGCTAGTGCCTTTTTGTAATATTCTTTGGCCAGGCTTAGATTACTTTTTAAATAGTGTATAGTTCCAATATTGTATAAAATTGAAGCCCTTTGACTGCTGTTTTCTTTACTTAATTTTGAGGACGATTGATAATATATAAGAGAAGAATCATAAGCTTTTTCCGCTTTATGAGCATTAGCAATATTATTATAACTTAAAAGTATTTCCGAAGTGTCTTTAAGCTGTTTTCGATATGATAATGCCTTAAAATAATAGTAAAATGCTTTCTTACTGCTTCCAATGTCGGTTTGTATTTGAGCTATTTCATTGGAAGTTCTGGCTAGCTTTTCCAGGTTTTTCATTTTAGAGAAGCCGTCATAAGCTTTTAGTAAGTACTTCAATGCTTTATTATACTGTTGTTTTGTTTTAAATATAATTCCAGCACTTAAAAAGACATTTAGAGCCTCTTTATGATTATGTCCATCGTAGATGTTTAGAGATTTTCCAAGATAGTAAGCGGAACTGTCTTTGTTGTGTTCTTTTCGCTTAAGAATAGCCAAACTATAATAGCAATAGGCAGCAGTTAAAGTTGTGGAGTCTTCAGCAATACTTTTCTTATAGTATATTTCAGCTTTTGCGTAGTTCTCAGTTTTTCTTAATAAAGTCGCTATTTTTTTATACAATAAAGGAATGGTATCGTGATAACCTTTATTAATAGACAATAATAATGCTTCCTCATAATATGTATTCGCTTGTTTAAAGTTATCAATTTTAATCAGACTATCAGCTTTATTAATAATTTCGCGAATCTTATAATTGTTTTGAGCTAAGGAACTAGAGTTTAGTAATATCCCACAGCAAAAAAATAATAGATAGTCAACGAACCTTAGTCTTCTTTTACTTGAGACAGTACTTTTCATACATCTAAAATAGACATTATTAATCAACTGGTAGTAAAAAGATTACGGGAAAATCCCTATTGACATATATACTTATAATTAAGAGATTTATTCTTGAATTTTTAAAGGAATAAATCATTAGATATGGGTAATAAAGAAGGTAATAGTTTTTCAAAAGGATTAGGTGTTATAGCTGGTATTGCAGGAGCTATAATAGGTACAGGAATAGCTAATCAAGATGCAGAATTAAATGCATTTGCTGGTTTCTTAGTAGGAGGTTTAATTGGATACATAGGTGGATGGGTTGTAGGTGAATTTTTAACCTGGACTTTAAAAGTTATACTGGCAATTATATCCATCTTGTTTATAATATTCAGAATCTATAGGTTGTTGTCTTTTTTTTGAGAATGATAAACAAAACTTTATGTAACACAAATAATGTATTCTAAATAATCATAAAAATGAAAAAAGTTTATTTATTAGTTTTTAGTATTCTTCCATCTCTAATTTTTTCTCAAATTTCACAAGTAGGTCAGGATATTGACGGGGAAGCTTTCGGTGACCAATCTGGGTATTCGGTCAGTCTTAGTTCAAATGGAAATAGAGTCGCTATTGGTGCGCAATTAAACGATGGTAATGGCAACAGTTCCGGACATGTGCGGATGTATCAACTAAACAATGGAAATTGGACTCAGCTAGGGGCAGATATTGATGGTGAAGGGGTATTAGATTTATCTGGATGGTCTGTTAGTTTAGATGCCGATGGTAGTAGGGTGGCTATAGGTGCCTATTTAAATGACGGAGGAGGCGTCTTTAATTCAGGTCATGTTAGAATTTATGAATTCATTAATGGTAGTTGGGTGCAATTAGGGTCTGATATTGATGGTACTTCGGTTGAGGAACAATCTGGATATTCCGTTGATCTTAGTGCTGATGGAAATCGTGTTGTTGTTGGAGCTTATTTAAGTGATGGAAATGGGGTGAATTCTGGAGGCGCAAAAGTTTTTGAGTATATCAATGGTGATTGGTCGTTGATGGGAAATGAAATTACAGGAGAGCGTACAATAGATCAGGCTGGTTGGTCTGTGAGCATAAGTGATGATGGAAATAGAGTAGCTGTAGGCTCTCGATTAAATGATGATGGAGGGCCTAATGCCGGACACGCTAGAGTTTTTGAATTTAATTCTACAGATTGGATACAGTTAGGTAACGATATTGATGGAGAAGCCGCTGAGGATTTATTTGGACATTCGGTTAGTTTAAATGCAGACGGTAACATAATTGCAATCGGAGGATATGAAAATGATGGTAACGGAGCTGCATCAGGACATACGCGTATTTTTCAATATAACGGTAGTAACTGGGGTCAGCTTGGAAGTGATATAAACGGTGAGGCAGCTATAGATAGGTCAGGTTGGTCTGTTAGTCTTAATGATATAGGAAATCGTGTTGCCATTGGAGCTTACTTAAATGATGGAAGTACAGTAAACTCAGGGCATACCAGAATATATGAATTAGTAAATGGAAGTTGGGTTCAACTAGGAATGGATATTGACGGAGAAGCATCAGTTGATAATCAGTCTGGGTGGTCAGTCAGTCTCGATGGTTCTGGAAACAGAGTGGCAATAGGAGCATATTTAAATGATGGTACTGCAACCAATGCAGGTAGTGTTGAGGTATTTGAGGTACCAACCTCTATTTCGCCTAATGCATTTGTAACGACTTGGAAGACTGATAATCCCGGAATTTCAAACGACAACCAAATTACCATTCCTACTGCTGTAACATCAACTTATGATTATGCCATTGATTGGGGAGATGGTACTAGCGATTCAAATGTAACAGGAAGCATAACGCATACCTATGGAACTCATGGAACCTATCAAGTAACAATAACAGGTCAATTCCCTTACATAGGTTTTAGGCAGAATGGGTTGGATAACCAAAAATTGATTTCAATTGATAATTGGGGTAATTCACAATGGGTGTCTTTCGATGAGTCTTTTTTAGGGTGCAGTAACATGGATGTTTTGGCCACTGATATTCCAGATTTAAGTAATGTATTTAATATGCGTGGCATATTTTCTAATTGCTCTTCTATGATAGGTAATTCATCTTTTGGTAATTGGGATGTAAGTAATGTGCTATTCATGAACAATATGTTTCAAGGGACTTTATTTAATATTGATATAAGCAATTGGAATATGTCTTCAGTCACCTCTACTGCCGCTATGTTCAATAGTGCTACAAATTTTAATCAAAATATTGGTAGTTGGGATGTCAGTAGTGTTACAGATATGGCATCTATGTTTGCAGGTGCCATAAGTTTTAATCAGGATATTGGGAATTGGGATGTAAGTTCGGTTACTAAAATGAGTACGATGTTCGAGAGAAGCAATTTTAACCTAGATATTGGAAATTGGGACGTTAGTCAAGCGACTACAATGTTACGGATGTTTAACCGAAGTGCCTTCAATCAATATATTGGCGGCTGGAATGTAAGTTCGGTTACTAATATGAATTCCATGTTTTCTATCAGCCCGTTTGATCAAAACATTGGTAATTGGAATGTAGGTGCTGTTACTGATATGAATTCTATGTTTTTGCAAACGCCTTTCAATCAGGACATAGAGAGTTGGGATGTTTCTAGTGTTATCCGAATGGATTTTATGTTCAGTCAGACCAGTAATTTCAATCAGAATCTAAATGCATGGAATGTGAGCTCAGTTATCAATATGCAGCGCATGTTTGACAGAGCAGTTGTCTTTAATGGAAATATTGGCAACTGGAATGTTGGTAATGTGACTCAAATGCTCCAAATGTTCAGTGGGGCAGAGGATTTCAATCAAAATATTGGTAGTTGGGATACGGGCAATGTTATCAATATGAATGGCATGTTCGCCAACGCTATTGTTTTTAATCAGGACATAAGTAATTGGAATGTCAGTTCGGCAAATACAATGAGAACGATGTTTCAAGGAGCTGCGGTATTTGATCAAGACTTAGGGGCATGGAATGTTAGTAATGTCGCTGATATGTTAAAGATGTTTAATTTAACTAACCTTTCTGTAGTTAATTATGATAACATTTTAATAGGGTGGAATAATTTGAATCTACAACCCAACGTAATTTTTGGTGCTGGAGATAGAGAGTATTGTCAAGGAGAATCGGCTCGCATAAATATGATTGATGCAGATGGTTGGGTCATAACAGATGGTGGTAGAGCTGTAGATTGCGTTATTGAACAGCCTTTTGTAACTTCATGGAAAACCGATAATCCTGGAGTTTCAGCAGATAATCAGATTACAATTTCTATCCGTCCTACACGAACGTATAATTATTCAATAGATTGGGGAGATGGTTTTACAGATTCTGGAGTGACAGGTTCAATAACGCATACCTATAGTGTTCCTGGGACTTATACAGTATCCATTTCGGGTGAGTTCCCAGAAATTTTGCTCTCTGCATTATCACCACAAGATTCTGATCAACAGAAGCTTTTGAGTATTGATAATTGGGGAAATATTCAATGGGCAGCTATGAACGGAGCTTTTCAAGGATGTAGTAATTTGGATATTTTAGCGCAAGACACTCCAAATCTTTCCCAAGTAACGACGATGCAAAGTGCGTTTGCAGGTTGTTCTTCTTTGGTTGGTAATCCGTCAATAGGCAATTGGGATGTCAGTAATGTTCAGAATTTAAGTGGATTATTTACCCGAGCAAGCTTATTTAATGGTGATATTGGTTCATGGGATGTCACTGGGGCTACAAATCTGGGAAGTGTTTTCTACGAAGCAATCAGTTTTAACCAGGACATTGGTGGTTGGAATGTAAGCAATGCTACTAATATGTCAAATCTATTTTTTGGCGCCAGTTCATTTAATCAAAACATTGGTGGATGGAATGTGTCAAATGTAACAGCAATGAACAATATGTTTCAAGGCGCAATGGTCTTTGATCAAGACATTAGTTCTTGGAATATTGATAATGTGAACACAATTGCAGGGATGTTTGGCCAGGCAGCGGCTTTTAATCAAGCTATCGGGGTATGGAACACCAGTAGTGTCACAGATATGGGGGCAGTTTTTCAAGGCGCAACTTCCTTTAACCAAGATATAGGTAGTTGGAACACTTCACAAGTGATACGTATGACCAGTATGTTTAATGGAGCATCTTCCTTTGACCAAAATATAAATGTTTGGGATGTTAGCTCAGTCACAAATATGGTACGAATGTTTGAAGATGCCATAACTTTTAATCAGCCTTTACATACTTGGAACGTATCAAATGTTACTAATATGTCGGGTATGTTCAATGGAGCAACAATCTTTAATCAGGATATCGGTAATTGGAATATTGCTTCCGTAACAGATGTGGGTTTAATGTTTGCCAATACTTCTTCTTTTAATCAAAATATTGGGAGTTGGAACGTGGTTTCGGTGAATAGAATGACAGGGATGTTCGACAAAGCCGAGGTTTTCAATCATGATATAGGCGGGTGGAATGTTTCTAATGTGACAAACATGGCTGAAATGTTTAATGGAACTGTTGCTTTCAACCATGATATTAGTAGTTGGGATGTTGGTAATGTAACCAATATGTTGTTCATGTTTCGTGGTGCCACGGTATTTGACCAAGATTTAGGTGGGTGGAATGTCAATGCGGTGACTCAAATGAATGATATGCTCACAGGAACCAACCTTTCTGTTGCGAATTATGATGCATTATTAAATGGGTGGAATGCATTGAGTCTACAGTCCAACGTCAACTTTGGAGCTAGGCAAAGTCAATTTTGCCAAGGTGAAACTGCCCGACAGAATATGATTGACACTTTGGGATGGGTGATAACTGATGATGGAAGGACAGCAGGCTGTGTTATAGAGGAAGCTTTTGTTACTACTTGGCAAACCGATAATCAAGGAATTTCAGAAGATAATCAAATTACAATTACAACGAAGGTAACATCAACTTATAATTATACGATTGATTGGGGTGATGGTAACATTGATACTAATGTTACAGGAAGTATTACCCATACATATGCAATCTCTGGTACTTACCAAGTTTCTATTACAGGACAGTTTCCCTATTTCGGTTTTCAACTAGGCGGATTAGATAACCAAAAATTGCTATCTGTTGATAATTGGGGTTCATCGACATGGGATTCCTTCGATAAGTCTTTTTTAGGATGTATAAATATGAGAGTTTTGGCAACTGATATTCCTGATCTAAGTAATGTCTTTAATATGAGAGGGATGTTTTCAGGTTGTTCTTCTCTAATAGGCAATAGTTCATTCAATAATTGGGATGTTAGTAACGTACAATTTATGGATGGATTGTTCCAAGGAACTCCTTTCAATTCAGATATAGGTAATTGGGACATATCTTCTGCAACTATCACTGCCGCGATGTTCAATAGGGCTAGCGAATTTAATCAGGATATTAGTAGTTGGGATGTCAGTAATGTAACCAATATGGATAGTATGTTTAGCCAAACAGAAAGGTTTAATCAAAATATTGGGAATTGGAATGTAAGTAACGTAACAAGTATGGTTGCTATGTTCGAAGGAAGTGTTTTTAATCAGGACATTGGTGTTTGGAACGTAAGTAATGTAGTACGTATGAGCTCAATGTTCTCCAACGGTATTTTTAATAGGGATATTGGTGCTTGGGATGTTGGTAATGTAACTAATATGTCTAAGATGTTCTCAACGAGTTCATTCGATCAAAATATTGGCAATTGGAATGTAGGTGCTGTTACTGAAATGCGGGAAATGTTTTTTAGATGCTCATTTAATCAAGACATTGGTAATTGGAATGTTAGCAATGTAGTCCGAATGGATTATATGTTTGGTAGGGCGGAAAATTTCAATCGAGATTTAAATACTTGGAATGTGAGCTCAGTAACCAATATGAGGGACATGTTTAATAGAGCGACTGTTTTTAATGGAAATATTGGAACTTGGAATGTTAGCGCTGTTACGGACATGAGGAGTATGTTCAGTAGTGCTAGTGCCTTTAATCAAGACATTAGTAGTTGGAATGTAACTGCCGTTACGAATATGAACAATATGTTCGCTGTAACCTCTTCATTTAATCAAGATATAGGCGTCTGGAATGTTGGTACAGTGACGACGATGAGATCAATGTTCGCGTACGCAAGCGAATTTAATCAAAATATTGGCAATTGGGATGTGAGTAGGGTGACCAATATGCGAACGATGTTTTTAAATGCTACTACCTTTGACCAAGATTTGGGAAATTGGGATATTGGTAGTGTGGAAGATATAACAAATATGTTTTTAGGAATTCAATTATCTATTCCCAATTACGATAGTATTTTACAAGGTTGGAGTGAATTGGCTCTGCAATCTAATTTAGATTTTAATGGAGGAAATAGCCAATTCTGCCTGGGAGAAGAGCCAAGACAAAATATCATAGACACCTTCAACTGGACAATTGCAGATGGGGGAAAGGCAGAAGATTGTGTGATTCAACGACCCTTTATTACCGTGTGGCAAGCTACTGGATCTAACGAGAATATTACTATCCCCACTTTTGAAGGAGAAATCTACAATTATACTGTGGATTGGGGTGATGGTACAATAGAAACTGGTTTTACAGTAAATGCCAGTCACACCTACGCTGTTTCTGGAACATATGAGGTGTCCATAACTGGAACTTTTCCAATGATATTTTTTAATAGAGTTTTTTCAGGGTTTCAAGAAAATAGAAATAAGATAATTGAAGTTTCACAATGGGGAGATATTATTTGGGGTTCTATGGAAAACGCATTTCAGTTTTGTTCTAATCTGGACGTGACCGCCACAGATGTGCCGGATTTATCGGGCGTAACTTCTTTAGGCTTTATGTTTAATAGTTGTACTTCTCTGGTAGGAACTTCGGCCTTTGATTTGTGGAATACTGCCTCAGTAACCAATATGAGGAGTATGTTTAATGGTGCCGTTTCCTTTAATCAACCAATTGGTAGTTGGAGCACCGCTTTAGTTACCGATATGGCATTGATGTTTAGAAATGCATCAAGCTTTAATCAAGACATTAGTACTTGGAATACTCAATTGGTCACTGATATGCAACATATGTTTGGTGAGGCCACTAGTTTCAATCAGAATATTGGTAATTGGAACACATCCTCAGTCATAGATATGGGGCATATGTTTTTTGAAGCTACCAGTTTCAATCAAGATATAGGAATCTGGGATACCAGTTCTGTTACTAACATGAGAAATATGTTTTTCAGAGCTACTAATTTTAATCAAGACATAGGAAATTGGAATACATCCTCGGTAACGGCTATGAACAATATGTTTCAAGAAGCTTTTGATTTTAATCAGGATATCGGAGGTTGGAACACAAGTTCGGTGACCAATATGAGTTCAATGTTTCTTAATGCAAGTAGCTTTAATCAAAATATAGGAAGCTGGAATACCTCTTCGGTCACAAGTATGGTTTCTATGTTTTTCAATGCTACAAGTTTTAATGGAACTGTTGGAGCATGGAACATATCTTCAGTAACCAATATGGAAAGAATGTTTGGCTTAGCTAGTAGTTTTAATCAGAATATTGGAAGTTGGGACACGTCTTCGGTCATAAATATGAGAAATATGTTTGATTTAGCTACTAATTTTAATCAAGATATTGGAAATTGGGATACCTCTTCGGTGACTACTATGCAAGGACTGTTTTTAAGAGCATCAAGTTTTAACCAAGATATAAGTACATGGAATACAAGTTTGGTAACCAGTATGCAAAATATGTTTGGTCAGGCAACGAGTTTTGATCAAGATTTGGGCGGTTGGGATGTTTCTGGCTTAGTAGAAGCAGATTTTATGTTTGGTGATATTACTCTCTCTCTAGAAAACTACGACTCACTATTAATAGGTTGGTCAACGCTCGTAACAGGAGAAACAGCTATTCCTAATAACCTGACTTTTGATGGCGGTAATAGTTCATATTGCTTTGGAGAAAGTGCAAGGCAAACTATTATAGATACCTTTAATTGGACCATTACCGATGGTGGGGTGAACTGTCCGCAGCTACCTTTTGTAACCACTTGGAAGACGGATAACCCAGGTACATCTGAATCAAATCAAATTACCATTCCAACTTTTTTGGGAGAGACCTATGACTATACTGTTGACTGGGGAGACGGTACTTCAGATAGTGGAGTTACCGGGAGTATATCTCATACCTACAGTACCTCGGGTACCTATACGGTTTCCATTACCGGTAACTTTCCGCGAATTTTCTTTAATGGCGGCGGCGATGCACAAAAGCTACTTAATGTATTGGAATGGGGTGATATTGTTTGGAGCTCTATGGAGGCTTCATTTCAAGGCTGTTCAAATTTGGATGTTATGGCTACAGATGTCCCAGATCTTACAAATGTGACGAGTATAAATCGAATGTTTTTAGGGTGTAGTTCTTTAATAGGTAACGACTTCTTTAATCTATGGAATACTAGTTCAATTACTTCCATGATCGGTGTTTTTGCGAATGCAACACTTTTTAACGCCGTTATCTTCAATTGGGATGTTCGGTTTGTTACGAATATGAACAATATGTTTTTGGGTGCCTCACAATTTAATCAGGCAATTGGTGTTTGGAACGTAGCAAGGGTAATTAACATGGGAGGAATGTTCAACGGAGCAATCTCGTTTAATCAGGATATCAGTAGCTGGAACGTTTCAAGCATCATTAGTATGGATGGGATGTTTCAGAATACAACGCTATTTAACCAACCTATAGGTAGTTGGGATGTTTCACAAGTTACCAACATGCGGGTAATGTTTAATAACGCATTAGCTTTCGATCAAGATTTGAGCCTTTGGAATGTAGGGAATGTAAGTATCATGACACAGATGTTTGACTCATGTCCTTTCAATCAAGATATTGGTGGATGGGATGTTTCCAAGGTGACAGATATGGCTGCTATGTTTAGAAATAATAGCTTTTTCAATAGAAATATTAATAATTGGAATGTTAGCAGTGTTATAAGTATGCGTTCCATGTTCTTGAATGCTGTTTCCTTTAATCAGAATCTGGAATCATGGAATATTACTAGCGTTACTGACTTAAGTCATATTTTTGGTGGAGTACTTCTTTCTTTGTTCAATTATGATAGAATCCTAATCGGGTGGAGTAATCTTAATTTGAATCAAGGATTGATTTTTGATGGCGGTAACAGTACATTTTTCCGTTCAAGAGCAGCTAGGCAGAGATTGATAGACAATTTTGGGTGGACCATTTCAGATGGGGGTGAAAACACTGGGTTTATAACTACATGGAAAACAGATAATCCGGGAGTTTCTAGTTCTAATCAAATAACGATTAATACACCGGCAAGTGCCCCGTTGATTTACAGTTATTCTGTGGATTGGGGTGATGGTACCTTCGAAACAGGATTAACAGCATCTGCAACACATACATATTCAGCCAGTGGAGTTTATATGGTTTCCATTACTGGAACCTTTCCAACCATATTTTTCGGAGGTGGCCGAGATGCACAAAAGATTCTTACTATTGAGCAGTGGGGTGATATACAATGGTTAACTATGGCTGATTCTTTTAGAGGCTGTTCTAATTTAGATGTAATTTCATCAGACACTCCTGATTTGAATGATGTACAAAGCTTTAGGGGGGCTTTTTGGGGTTGTACTGCTTTGGTAGGCAATGAGAGTTTTAATAATTGGAATACTGCTACTGTAACGGATATGGGAACAATGTTTCAGGATTGTGTGCTTTTCAATCAACCAATAGGAAATTGGGATGTTGGAAATGTTCAATTTATGGACAGTATGTTCTTTGGCGCGGTCATCTTTAATCAATCCTTGGCAAACTGGAATCTTTCATCTGCATTGAATATTTCGGATATGTTTAATACTACCGCCTTTAATCAGAATATTTCTTCATGGGATGTTTCAAATGTTATTCATATGAGTAGAACTTTTCGAAACACACCTTTTGATCAACCCATTGGAGTATGGAATACGATTTCCGTAACTGGAATGAATGCAATGTTCCAAAATACAATTGCATTTAATGCAGATATTTCTAATTGGAATGTTGCTAATGTATCCTTTATGCAATTGATGTTTGAAGGAGCTTCCTTTAATCAAGATATAGATAGTTGGGATGTTAGTAATGTAACAGACATGACAGCTATGTTCAGAAACAATCTATCGTTTAATCAAGATATTGGTAGCTGGAATGTTTCTAATGTCACGGATATGCGTTTTATGTTCCAGAATTCAATAAGTTTTGATCAAAATCTAGGAAACTGGGATGTTTCTAATGTTTTGGATATGCAAAGTATTTTTAATGGAGTAACCTTATCAGTTTCCAATTATGATAATTTGCTTATCGGTTGGAGTAACTTAAATTTAAATCAAAATCTTTCCTTTGATGCAGGGAATAGTCAATATTTTTCTGGTGCAGCAGCTAGACAACAAATAATTGATAATTTCGGTTGGACTATCACCGATGCTGGTGCATCCGTTGATTTATCAAATGCATTTATCATTACTTGGAACACAAGGAATCCCGGTGCATCAGAAGATAATCAGATTACCATTCCAACTTTTCCAGGGATAACCTATAATTATGCTGTCGATTGGGGAGATAACACTTTTGATACAGGGGTTACTGGGGATGTCACCCATACATATCAATCTGCTGGTCAGTACCGTGTTTCAATAACTGGTGTTTTTCCGAGGATATATTTTAATAATGCAGGCGACGCAACTAAGTTGCTAAATCTAGTTCAATGGGGGAATATCAGTTGGAACTCAATGGAACGTGCATTTTATGGCTGTACAAACTTTAATGTTACAGCAGGAGATGAGCCAAATCTTTCTCAAGTAACCAGTCTGCGCCGTATGTTTCAAGACTGCCATTCGCTTACGGCAGGAGTATCCTTTAATAGGTGGGATGTTTCCAATGTTACAAATACGCGCTTCCTCTTTAGAGATACCAATGCATTTGATAGAAGTATCAGTAATTGGAATGTGAGCAATGTAAGAAATATGTCTGGAATGTTTCGTGGTGCATCTACTTTTAATCAGGATATTGGAAATTGGAATGTGAGCAATGTAAGAAATATGTCCGGGATGTTCAGAAAGGCCACCAATTTTAACCATAATATGGGGAATTGGAATGTGAGCAATGTAAGAAATATGTCTCGTATGTTTGATAGGGCTGAGAAATTTAATCAAGATATAGGTTCTTGGAATGTAAGAAGGGTTACAGACATGAACCATATGTTCAATAGGGCAATTACTTTTAATCAAGGTTTAAGTAATTGGAATGTTAGAAGAGTCCAGAATATGGCATCTATGTTCCGAAAAGCACGTGAATTTGATCAAGATTTAGGGGGTTGGAATATTGAAAAAGTAGCAGATATGAATGAAATGTTTTTAGGTGTTAGATTGTCGATTGCTAACTACGATTCTCTTTTACTGGGTTGGAACAGTCTGTCAACTATTCAGCCTAATGTTTCTTTTAATGCTGGTAATAGTCGTTTTTGTTCGGGATTATCAGCAAGAACAAGCTTAATAAATAATTTCGGGTGGACTATTACTGATGGAGGAGAAGCAATCTCCTGTAATCAGTCAAATAAAGCATTTGCAATTCCATTAAAACCTTCTTCAAAACAACAAGAAGCTATGAATATCAATTTATATCCAAATCCTTCTAAATCAAAGGTAACATTATCGATTAAGGGGTTAGATATGTCTTTGGTGTCCATTAAGATAATTGATATTTTGGGAAGAAATTTATTAAGTGTTAAGCTAAATAGTGGAGAGGATGTTCATGAACTATTATTAGATAGACTGCAATCAGGAACTTATTGGCTCAACATTTACCAAAGAACAAAATTGATTGAGCAAAAACGATTCATAGTTAGAAAGTAAAGACCGTTGCAAAACAGTTAGTCAAATAGGAATAGTTCTTAATTTTTATTTTTTTAATCCAAAATTCAGTTGATTTTACAATTTTATTTTGGTTTTAG
>JASFZK010000083.1:0-3644 GCA_045267845.1 Bacteroidota bacterium
CCAAGTGCAGCCAACAATGCCCATGGAGTAGCCTGATCTTCTTTACCTCCAAAAGCACCGCCAAGACGTGTTACATCAACCTCAATTTTATGCATGGGAATATCCAATACACCAGCACCAATTTTTTGTACTGCAGTAAGCCCTTGTGTGGAAGAAAAAATCTTTATATTTCCATTTTCTTGCGGAGTAGCATACGAACCCTGTGTTTCAAGGTATAAATGTTCTTGCCCGCCAGAAATTGCCGTACCTTCAAATACATGGGCGCACTTAGCCCAAGCTGTTTTTGTATTACCCAATTTAAAAGTACGAGGTGGCATAATAAATTGCTCCAATTTTTTGGCCTCAATAGCAGTAGTAACTGCATAACTTTCATCTATTTCTACGTTAATTAAACTTCTGGCTACAATTGCAGCATGTTCAGTTTCAGCTACAATCAGGGCTATGGGTTGTCCAATAAAATGAACTTCCGATTCTGCAAGAAGTTCTTCATCTTGAATAATTGCTCCAATTTGATTTACTCCCGGAATATCTTTGTAAGTAAAAATTCTAACTACCCCTTTAGCCTTAGATGCGGACTCAATATTTAACTCTTTTATTGTGCCATGTGCAACAGGTGAACCAAAAACAACTCCAAATAATGTTCCCTGATTAACAGATATGTCATCAACAAAAATTGATTTGCCGCTTACATGATTTATGGAGTCTATATTTTTCATTTTTCAATTTTTAGCTAAATACTTTGGGTAACTATGTTTGATAAAAATCACTAATAATTGTTATCTATAGTTGTAGGCACTTTAGTGTATATCTGAAATCCCGATTACTTTTGGAAATAATTTGATAAAATGACCATAATACAATTGCCTAATTAGGAGGCGTTTATACTCTTCACTTCCGCGCACATCGCTAATTGGTGAAATTTCTTCCTTAAGTACACAATGTGCTTTTCTTATATTTTCTGAAGATAATTTCTTCCCTCTAAGAAACCCGCACGTATTTTTTAGAAATAGCGGAATTGGAGAAACTCCGCCTGCTGAAATATAAATATCACTAATAATATTGTTACTTACAACTATACTCATGGCTGAATTTACACTGGCAATATCCAAATATGTCCGTTTACTAACTTTTTCAAAATTAAAATATTGATTATCTCCAGGGAGTTCAAATGACAATTCTGTAATTATTTCATCCTCATTAAGCTCGGTTGATTTATAGCCCTTAAAAAAATCTTTAAGATATATTGTTTTACAATTTCTCATCTTATCCGAAAGGGTAATCTTACTATTAAGCGCAATGAAAAATATCGATAAATCGGCAATGGGCGAAGCATTTACAATGTTACCACCTAAGGTTCCCATATTACGAATTTGTTCCGACGAAATTAATCTGAAATAGCTAGCTAATTCTGGTAAATATTCATGCAATTTACCAAACTTAAGAATATCAGTGGCTGTAGCTCCAGCCCCAATTATACATCTGTTTCCATCTATGGATATGCCACTAATATTCTCATTATCCGAAATCAAACTAACATCCATTTCATGAAGCTTACTCGCTTGTGTTACGTAAATATCAGTGCCTCCACCAACAATAATCCCGCCATTTGAATTTGTCGATTTCGATTTAATTTCTTTTAATTTTTTTGGAATTTCAGTAAAATATTTTGGAATAAACTTTTGCTCAATTAGCCAATTTGTGGTATTATTATTATCCATGCTAACAAGCTGCTCTGCAATATCTTTAGTGGCTTTTTCAATGGATTTATACCCAGTGCATCTGCAAATATTACCCCCAATGGAATCTTTAATTTCGGTTATTGTCGTGTTTTTATTAATGGCATATCCGGTTAACGAAACAACAAAACCAGGGGTGCAAAACCCACATTGAGTGGCATTATTTTCTTTAATTGCATTTTGTATCGAGTTTAATCCATTCGCAAGATTTAAACCCTCAATCGTTACAACATGTTTGCCATTAATATTCGCAATGGGAGTAAGGCATGAAACCACAGTTTTGTATTCAACTTTGCCTGATGCGGTTAGCGATCCCACCAAAACCGTACAGGCACCACAATCACCTTCGCGGCAACCAATTTTTGTTCCCTTTAGGTGCTTGTTTTGTCGTATAAAATCAAGCAAAATACTTCCTGATGGAAGACCTGTCTTAATATATTCTTTATTCAGAAAAAATTCAATCATAATAATTGGTAAAATTAATAAAAGAATGCATATGCTTGTACTGTTTTTTATTTGGGCGGTATACGCTCTTCCCACTTGTAGTTGTTTTGCACATTTTGTGTTTTTGTAAGTTGTACAGGGGCTCCTGATGTCCGCCTCTGCCAACAAACAAAAAACATCAAATGTTCTACAACAAGCTAACGTTAATATCACTACCGCTGGATTACGTTTTTTCATTTCGTTATTGTAAGACAATAGTTTGTTAAGGTTTTATAACATACAGCTAATCAAGATCTTGCAAATTACACAATAAATCTGTATTATCCTGATAATCATATCTTTGCGTCCTTGCGCCTTTGCGAGAAACAAAAACTACACGAACTAATTGGTAAGAAAGTTAAATATTTATTCATTAAGACATTATAATTTTATACCAAATATACCACTATACTATTAAATCATTATTACTATATTAGCACCCATAAATCAAATAACATGGACAAGAAGAAATTTGCAGTAGTGCTTTCAGGATGTGGTGTTTATGATGGCGCCGAAATACACGAAGCTACGTTAACAATGTTAGCAATAATGAGGCAGGGTGGGATATATGAATGTTTTGCTCCAGATATTAAACAGCATCATGTAATTAATCACATCACTGGTGATGAAATGGATGAAACCCGAAATGTATTAATTGAATCAGCACGAATTGCTCGTGGAGATATTAAACCATTAAGTGAATTTGATGGAAATAATTTTGATGCTTTAATATTTCCAGGTGGATTTGGGGCAGCTAAAAATCTGTCAACAGTTGCTTTTGATGGTGCTGATGCAAAAGTTAATAATGAAATTGAAAAAGCAGTACTACAGTTTGTTAAATTAAAAAAGCCCATTGGTGCACTTTGCATAGCCCCTGCATTTGTAGCTAAAGTATTAACCGATGTTAGCGTAACCATTGGAAATGATAAAGGCACAGTTGAAGCCATTGAGAAAATGGGTGCCACACACATAGAAACAAGTCATGGCGATGTAATAATGGACGAAGATAACCTTGTATTTACTACTCCTTGTTATATGCTGGATGCCTCAATTTTAGATATTGATGATGGTGCAAATAATATTGTTAAGGCAATGATGGAGAAGATGTAGATATACTCTTGTTTTTTGTCA
Source organism: Bacteroidota bacterium (assembly GCA_045267845.1). GTDB lineage: Bacteria > Bacteroidota > Bacteroidia > Bacteroidales > F082. Next base: position 3,351 of record JASFZK010000083.1, read on the forward strand.
TTCTGAATGTAGCCTAAGGAATGAAGAATCTCATATATCAACAAATTATTTTACTATGAAGCAAATAACAAAACTCTTCAATATAAAATACCCAATAATACAAGGAGGCATGATATGGTGTAGCGGCTGGGAGTTAGCCTCTGCGGTTAGCAATTCTGGAGGACTCGGACTTATTGGTGCCGGTAGTATGTACCCGGAGGTACTAAGGCAACATATTAAGAAATGTAGTATTGCAACGAATAAGCCATTTGGCGTTAATGTCCCTTTGCTTTACCCACAAACGGATGAGATTGT
>JASFZK010000084.1:0-20774 GCA_045267845.1 Bacteroidota bacterium
ATCACTAAAATTATCCTTAATGACGTTGGCAAGTTGGTTTTTAATGTAAGTCCTTTTTTTAGGATAAGATAGAGCAATGCGATTGTCACAGTAAATGGGTGATCTCAAACCCGAAGCCCAAGTAAACGGATCTTTGGCATTTAATTTTATGGCCTGTATTTCAAGTAAATACGAAGCAACTGTTTCGGCAACTTTGTTATCATTGTTCATGCTACAAACCTACTAACATTTTTTAAAGTTAATGATAAAAGGGCTTAAATTTTATTACCATTATGCCCATACCGGTTTTGATATGGGCAGCAGCTACTTTTTATCACTTTACAAATGTCATATGTGTATCTACTGTTGAAGTTACAGTAGCTCCATTGTTAGAAGTAGTACTTTCTTCTAGTATATTTAATTTTAGTACGGTATCTGTCAATTCCACTATGGTGGCTACACTCGTTTCTCCTTCGCTAGTTATACTTATTTTATTATCAGCCATACTCCATGTACCTACATATGTAAAAGCTATGTTTTCAATATTTTGATCAATTGTTTGCCCAAGAGTTGTTGTTGTTAATTTTATAGAGTAAGAACCATTTGAAGAAGCAACATTTGGATTCTCACTTAATGTAAATGTAAAATCAACATCATATCCTTCTCCAATAAAATCAGCTGTCATACTTTGTCCTAGAAATTCTGTTACAGTGGACCCTGTATAATCTACAGAACTACAATTCCATACACCTACCACATCTGCGCTTGAGGTTTGAGGTGTTTCATCTTTGCTGCAACTAATTATAGTTAGTCCTAGCACCAATAGTAATAATACTTTTTCTAATTTAATTTTTTTCATAGGTCATTTTTTAGTTTACTGTTAAATTATAATTATTAATTATTTGCCAACACTAATATCTAATTTACTAGTTAACAAGAGTTAGCTTAATTGTTTCAGTTTTTGAGCCAGCAGTTAGTTTGCAAAAATAAATTCCATTGGCCAATTTACATGCGTCAAATACTATATTATGTATCCCAGCATTTTGTATCTCATCAGTGATTACTTCAACTAAGTTTCCGTAAATATTGTAAACACTAATATTAATTTTTTTGCTTTGCTGCAGTTCATACCTTAATGTGGTTTTGATTCTAACAGGATTTGGATAATTAATAAACGAAAAATCATTTCCTACCTTATCCCCAACACCAACAAACCATGGATTAATATATCCATAATAAACATCTTGTTCGCCGTTTATAGTGTTTGCCCATGCAAGGTGCGCTCCATTGTCATCCGAAATCATATGAAAATAATCACCCATTTTATTTTGATTAGGCCATCCCACATGTGGGTCAAATGCCTCCGACAACTTTTCGTTTACCGACCATGTTACACCCTGATCTATTGAATAAGAATAGTATAACTCCGATATGTAAATGTTTGTACTAGGCGCATTACGTGTATCGAGCCAAACGGCATCAATACGTCCGTTTGGTGCAACCGACATTGTTCCAAACCACTGGTAGGTTCCAGGTAAAGTATCATCATTTATTCTAATAGCTTCATCCCAGATGGTTATTTCTTCTGTACTTCTTGCAAACATAACATCGCCTACATCTCCCTTCCTAGCAGATGCAAGGATATATACATTACCTCGTCCTGGTCCAGATGAATTATCAACATCAATGTAAGCTTGACCCAATAGTCCATCAGGGTTAACAGGTGTGCCCATATCTAAATAACCAAGTGTATTAATGACAGTACCCTGCTCCCATGATGTTTGCATGGTAGGATCTTTTGCACTAATCGATTTGTTTACAGCTATGGCTGAATAACTATATTGGCCAACTGAGTAAAGCTCACCTTCTGGTCCAACTGCCAATGTTCCCCATTTTGGATATCCAGGTATATGCTCACAATCTTCGTAGCTAAAACCTCCATTAGTTGATCGAGTGAAAAAACCAGGCTCACATGATGAGTAGCCCGAAGTCCAAGATGCATATATATTTCCATCACCAATTCCACCAGTACGATCAATACTCATCCACTGCTTGTCGCCTCCATGAGCATAAGTTCCATCATCCCATTCTACACCCCCATTATCAATTTTATAAATATTACACCAATAATTGTTATTGGCATCTTTTGTAAGGCTGTTGTAATAAAAGTTTCCATATGCATCAAAATCTAGTACTGGATCCGAACGGAATACACCTGCATCAATAACACCTGGAAAAGTCCAGGTTTGTCCACCATCAAGTGAATATCCATATCCGGCTTGCCTAAAATTGCTTGCAACATTATCAAACTGACGCCAGCCCATAACAATTCTATCAGGGTTGGTAGGGTCAACAGCAATTGTAGGTTCGTTGGCGGCATCACCTAATATATTATCACCATTGGCATCAATATTTACTTGGGTTGTGAAGAAACTGCTACTTCTATGACGATATGCTGGTGATGTTTTTTTATCTTTGGCTAACATGGGAAGATATGCATCGTCAGGAGTTTCGTTATGTGTATGCCTATTGTTGTTTATTTTGGTTTGAGAAATCGCAGGATAGGTCACAAATGATAATCCAATAATGGCTATTGTTGAGATAATAAAGGCCAAATTTTTCATTAGTATAATATGTAATGTTTTAATCAATTCCTTAAAGTTATATTTTCTGGAGGTCTTTTTTTTTAAAATAATTCAAGTCTCAACTTTGAATCTCTAAATATCAATTGTTAGTCAACAATAGTTAGTTTAATTGTTTCGGTTTTTGAGCCAATTGTAAGTGTGCAAAAATAAATTCCATTGGCAAGTTGACTTGCGTCAAAAACAATATTGTGTATTCCAGGTTGCTGAATTTTATCGGTAACAACGTCAACTTTATTTCCAAAAATATTGTAAACACTTATGTTAACATTATTGCTTTTTTGTAATTCGTATCGGAGGGTAGTATTATTTCTAACAGGGTTTGGATAGTTAATAAACGAGAAATCGTTTTCTACTTTATCCTCAACACCAACAAACCATGGATTAATATATCCATAATAAACATCTTGTTCGCCGTTTATAGTATTTGCCCAAGCAAGGTGTGCTCCATTATCATCCGAAATCATATGAAAATAATCACCCATTTTATTTTGATTTGGCCATCCCACATGTGGGTCAAATGCCTCCGATAACTTTTCATTTACCGACCATGTTACTCCCTGATCAATTGAATAGGAATAGTACAACTCCGAGATAAACATATTTATTCCTGGAGCATTGCGGGTGTCTAACCAAACAGCATCAATGCGTCCGTTTGGTGCAACCGACATGGTACCAAACCACTGCACCACACTAGGTGAGAAATCGTCATTAACTTTAATAGCTGGATCCCAGGTTTGACCACCATCTATACTTCTGGCAAACATTACATCACCAGGGTCGTCATTATCACGAAAAACAGAAGCCAATACATATACATTTCCTCTTCCCGCACCATCAGATACATCAACATCAATATAAGCCTGACCCAATAGCCCAGATGGGTTTACAGGTCTCCAACCGGATAAATTACCTTCCATATCAACATATGTTTGTACTTCCCATATTGTTTGCGATGCAGGATTTTGCGCGGAATATGATTTAGTAACTACCAATCCAGGTGCACTGGGAGCTCCAACAAGATAAAGTTCACCTTCGGGTCCCACCGCTAAGGTTCCCCAAATTGGGTCGCCAGGTACTCCATCGCAATCATCGTAGCTATTATTTCCATCGGTTGATCGTGTGTATGAGCCAGGGTAACATGACGAAAAGCTGGAATTCCAAAACTCATATATATTGCCATCACCAATTCCACCTGTGCGGTCAATAACCATCCATTGTTTGTCACCACCATAAGCGTATGTTCCATCATCCCATTGTGCACCTCCATTGTCACTTATATATACATCGCACCAATAATTATTACTAGCATCTTTAGTAAGACTATTATAATAGATGTTCCCATCAGCATCAGCACCAAGAACTGGGTCTGAGCGAAAAATGCCAGCATCAATTGGTTCAGGGGATGTCCATGATTGCCCACCGTCAGTAGAGTAACTAAAACCAGCTTGTCTGAAATTACTCATAACATTATCAAACTGTCGCCAACCAATTACAATTCTGTCAGGGTTGGTTGGGTCGATAGCAATGGAAGGTTCGTTAGCCGCATCTAGTAGTATATTGTCACCATTTTCATCAATATTTACCTGAATCGTGAAAAAATTACTACTTCTTGAACGGTAAGCTGGTGATGTTTTTTTTTCTTTGGGTAACATTGGTAAGTACTCATCGTCAGGAGTTTCGTTATGCATATACCTGATATCAGTATTTTGAGCAGTCAATAAGGAATGCGTAAATATTAAAACAGTTGATAAAGTTAATAATGTAATACTTGATAGAAATGATTTCATGTGTGTAATATTATTATATACTCAGTTTTGATTTTTGGAATACAAAGTAACATAAAAAAAGACATTCAAATGGGATAATTGGTTGTAATAGAAGAAATGTTTTTGCCGATTTGCATATTGTTTAATTTCGCTAATTATTTAAACCATTCAATTTGATATCTAAAAACACTTTATGCTGACTATTTATTTTAATGAATTGGCCATTTATTTTACTGACAAAAAAAAATTGACAGTTGCCAAAAGTATTTTTGTGGCAAATAATATGGAAATTGTTGAGATTGTAAAAAAACTACGAAATAATGAATTTGACTCTGATATTCTTTTACACGGATATGATGAAAATAGTATGTTTGAAGATTTTAGACTATCATATATTTACATTGAAGCAGCAGGAGGTGTTGTAAAAAATAAAAAATCAGAATTCTTATTAATAAAACGATTTGATATTTGGGATTTGCCGAAAGGTAAAATAGAAAAAGGCGAAACACCACATGAGGCAGCAGTACGCGAAGTTTGTGAAGAAACCGGATTACAACAAGTAGAAATAACTAGTACTTTACCCAGTACTTATCATATTTATGAACAAAAGGGCCGTTGGTTTTTAAAAAAAACTTACTGGTATTCAATGAAAACTAATGATGATAGAAAACTAATCCCGCAGTTAAACGAAGCAATTACTGATGCTGTTTGGATGAATAAGGAAGATGCAAGTACTTCACTTTCAAAGTCGTACCGCTCACTTTTCGATACACTTGGATATACCTTTATTTAAGATCCCTTTTGTTTAGAATATAAACAATGGATGACATAAAAATCACAAACCATCCAAAGGTAATGGCAACTGCACTTATGGAAACATTATCCTCAATCTCCATAAATATATAGCGTCCAAACGGTACTGTAATTAAATTATTAAGCGACTTAATTGGAAAAAACTGTACAATTTCTGGCCAAATACCATCTTTAAAATATGGCGCATTCTCGAGAATTGCAACTGCAATAGGTTCGAACATAATTGTATACAGCAGCAATGCTACTATTACAAACCCAGCTTTTTTTATAAGCAAAGCAAGTAAAAAGGCAAGAGTGCAATAAACTACTATTTCGTAAAAATAGGCAGCAATAAACTCAAGTTCATCAAAAATATACTCTAAGCCCCAAACATGCGAATATATAATTCCGTTTATTAGTCCTGCCACAAATAAAAATAATGTACTTACGAGTGCCATTGATAGTATCATTGACATTTTACTCATGATATACTCCTTTTTGCTAAAGCCGTCAATTATATTTTGGCGTAATGTGTTGTATGTTAAATCATTATTAACAGAAATAATAACAATAAACGCAGCAAATACTTTAACGTACGAACCTAGGTATGCTATATTTTGCCACACATCAGGGAAATCAAAAATAGGAAGCATTGTTGGGTCAATGCCCTGAAAGTCGGCACCCATGCGTTTTAACCATTCTAAAAATATTCCACCTGCAGAAGCAATTATTAGCAAGGCTACCAAGTACATAATCATTAAAACCCAGAAAACCCGGTAATGTTTTACTTTCAGCCATTCAAGTTTTAATGATCTAATCATGATGTTCAAGTATTTTCAGGAATTCTTTTTCCAGTGAGTTAGTATGTGTAAGTAGTTTTTTAAGGACTATCCCATTCTCAAAGCAAAAATCATTGATATCCCTAGCTTTGTATCCATCTTTAATTGTTAGATTTAGAGAATTGCCATTAGGTGTTATTTTTTCTACCCCTTCGTAAGCTTCAAGTTTTGACTTTAATACTTCGTTATCATCACTGATAACCTCAACCACATTAATTTCTCCAAGGGCGTCGTTTACAGCGCCTTCGTGTATTTTAACTCCCTGCTTAAGCACACAAAAATGTGTACAAACTTTTTGTACTTCATAAAGCAAGTGGCTAGCCATTATTATTGTTTTACCTTGCTGTGCTATTTGTGATATTAGTTCTCTAACTTCTGCAATTCCTTGGGGATCCAAGCCATTGGTTGGCTCATCTAAAATTAGAACAGGAGGGTTTGATAACAATGCTGCTCCTATGGAAAGCCTTTGTTTCATTCCCAAACTAAAGGTTTTAAATTTATAATCTTTACGATCGAATAACCCAACTTGTTTTAGTACAGTATCTATCCTGTCGTTGCCCGATTTTTTAATATGAGCAACAATTTCAAGGTTTTGAACTGCTGTTAAATATGGCAAAAAACAAGGGGTTTCGAGTATCGCCCCTATTTGTTTTCTTGCATCAACATTTGGTAATCCTCCAAACCACTTAAAGTTTCCTCCATTGGGAGCTACAACATCCAGAATCATACCTAAAGTAGTTGTTTTGCCACTTCCATTAGGACCTAATATACCGTAAACCTGTCCTTTATTGATTGTTAAGTTTAGGTGTTGTATTGCTTTTATCTTTCCGTAATTTTTTGAAAGATCTACTATTTCAAGGATTTTAGTCAAAATTTATATCTAGTATATTTATAAAATCGTCATTCTTAAAGCTATTCATCAATTTTGGTATTTCTTGCCAACCAATATCTCCTTTCATGAAAAACACTAACGAAAATTGGTCATTAATAAAAACTCCAACATATTGATTGTCCATACCTTCGGGGCTCATTAATACAGATGTTACATTTCCGCCACCGTCTATTGAAACAATTTCTTCAAAATTTGCTGATTTAAAATCATCGAGCATGTTAATGTATAATTTATCAGCAATGCTAATCGAATCAAGCTGGTAAACCAGTATTTTTTCAATACCAACAATCAACTCATTAAACTCGGGGTTATCACCAATATTTAACATTCTAATGGTACTTGTGTAAAAACAGTAAGCGCGATCGTTATGCTCTTCTGCAAAATCCTTAAAACGACTTTCTTGCGCGTTTACCGACAGGAAGATCGTTAAAAGAATAATTGTTATTACAGCTTTAGTTTTAATCATCATCACGGTCGTTGTCGTGGTGTTTGCCATGACTTGCTTCGGCGCCATATTTAAAGCCACCCAAATTCTGCATACCGCTCATATTAAGGCCACTTGCAATTTTAGAAACATCTTTCAAATTAATTTCGCCATAAAGACTTAAAAGCACAAACTCTTCATTTCCGCCTACGAGCATAATTAATTCTGTTACAATGCCATTTTTTTCCTTTATGGAAAATTTAACATTTTCTTCGGCATCAGTTACCGACATTAACTCTTCATAGCCAGCTTTGTTAATATCAGCAGCAACAGCTTTAAATAATTTTGCTGAATTTTCAACGCTATCCGCTGTAAGAATTTTTAATCCTTTAAGCTTGCTTATTGCTAGCATAAATTCAGTTTCTTCGTCAGTGCCTCCTTCAAAATTTGCGAATAAAGAAAACATTTTTTGATTGATTGTTACCTTCGTAAAGTTATCATCACTAGAGTATTTTTCAAAGTACTTATTTATCAACGACTCCTGAGCCATCAATGAAACAGAGATTATAAGACTTGCTAATATTAGTGTTATTTTTTTCATTGTGTTTTATGTTTATTTATTAATAGTTTGTTTAATATCGTTTATTTTATCAATTTTTCCTGTGTAGATTTTCCCCTTGTTTAATTTGGATGATACTAGCAACAACGCCTCACGACTAATATCGTACGCCTCTTCGGGGTTGTTAATTACGTATTGGTTATTATTGTTTGTGTTATTGAACCCGATAGACAACGCAATGAGTATTATTATGGTTGCAGCTATTGATGATATTTGCCAAATCAAAGTTGTTTTACGCTTTGGGATTGCAAAGTCTTTTTTGCCTTGTATTGCTTTTCGCTTTTCAAGTTCGGCAAAAAACCTGTCCTCAATTGTGCCAGATGGCTCAGTGTGAATACTTTTTTTAAGTAATCGCTCTTCTTCCAAAGTGGTACTACCGTCCCAATATTTTTGTCTTATTTTCTCAATTTGCGATTCCATATTCCTCTATTTTTTGAAATGAAGATTTAATTTTCTGTCTTATTCTATGAACAGACACTTTAACATCTGATATGCTTAGCGACATTACATCGGCAATTTCCTGATATGTAAATTCCTCAACTTCTCGAAGATGAAAAACCTCACGATTTTTTTGCGAAAACTGCAGCATAATCTTATCAAGCCAGTTCATGCTATCGTTTAGTATCGATTTTTCATCGGTTTCATTGCCCCCCGAAATCAGGATTACAGCGTCGGGTTCAATCGTAAATCTATTTGTTTTTACCCAATCGTAGCATTGGTTACGAGTAATCCTAAGTGCCCACGATTCAGGACTGCTAATTCCTGATAGAAGCTCGCGTTTATCCCAAATTTTCATCAGGCACTCTTGCACAACATCTTTTGCCGTTTCGTCATTTTTCAGTATCGAAAATGCATATCGATACATTTTTTGACTTACTGGCATTATACTATTTTCAAATATTTTTTTCGACATTTCAAAAAGGAGACGATGTGATTTTGCTAAAGTTACAACAAAGGTTAGATTTATTTTTGAGATGTGTTTTTTTATTTGGGCGGCAAACGGCGTTTCCGTTTATAGTTTTTTCATCCAAGCCGTGGTTTTTTAAGCTGCGTGGTGGCTCCCTTCGTCCGCCTCCACCAACAAAAAAAACCATGGCTGGGCTTTCAAAAAGCTATCACTTCAATACCTGCCGCGGGCAAAGCCTCTATTAAAATTAAGAAGTGGGCAATTAATTTTTCCAAGAAAGAAATATTCTAATTGCTTATACTTAATTTAATTCAGAATAATTTACTCATCAAGCAAAATAAACTTATCGTCAGTTGCAATATAAAAATTATGATTTATGGGATCATAACGCCAGTATTTAGTACTCCTAACACCTGGGGCCAACTCTTTATTAAGTTTGTTATTGAGTAGTAAATCAAATGTGTACCCTGCATATTCCAATCCTAACCTATAAGCATATGCATAAAGAACATCTTGCTCAAGCGAGTCGAGGTTGTACATGTACCTTATTTGATTACTAAAAATATCATAATCAAAAATACCATCAGCAATATCAGTTATCATGTCTGATGAGAAATAAATATTATTTGAAGAATTATTGTCATCCAGATTGCTAATCTCAAACCACGAATTAATATATATGGCATTGAGGTTGTGATCATGGTAGAAACGGTTATCAAAAATAATTTCTTCATCACGAAAAGTGTAAAGAGTTTCCTCCAATTCAATTTGTGCAATATTTACCTGAAAACTGTTTGAGTCTTTCAATAAAAATTGTTCAGTTTCCTTTTGTGTAAATACATTAAACCCAAAATTGCTTAACGATTTAGTATAACCAAGTACATAATTTGCAATAAATAACGAATCGTTTAGATCGTTTAAAAAGTCACTGTGAAGCAATAAAAGTGAGTCTTTGTTTTCATCATCCCGAATTTCGAGTGAGTCCATCAAATATGTTTTAAGGTTTTTTTTAAACAAATAATCAGGAGTTAATACAAGGATATTTTTAGAATTTGCTCCATAAACAAAATCTATGGCCAGCTTCTTTTCAGGGTTACATGATACCACCAGAAATACCAAAATGGTAATAGTAAATATTTTTATGAAAGTATTGATTAGCTTCATCAGGGGCAAAATTAAAAAGAATACACCAACATAACGTAGTTATTTTGTTTTCTTGTATTCATTAGTTTAAATTTTAGGAGCAGACTTTTTATTTAGACTGGAAACATATTATTGTTTTCTTAACACTATTAATTACCTGTATTACAGGTATATTGTTGATAATCAAATTAAAAATATTGATTAAGCTTAAATATAAAAATTGCTTCATATCTGGAAATATGCTTAAATTAGCACTTTTATTTTAAAAATAATTAACATGGATACATCGAATAATATAGAATGGGGCAAGTTACCTTTTGGATACCAAAAAACAGATTATAATGTGCGCTGCTATTACAAGGATGGTAAGTGGGGCGAACTTGAAATTTCGTCTTCAGAAACCATTAACATCCATATGGCTGCTACTGCTTTACATTACGGTCAGGAAGCTTTCGAAGGGTTAAAAGCTTATAGAGGTAAAGATGGAAAAGTGAGACTGTTTAGATGGGAAGAAAATGCAAAGCGTATGGCACGTTCAGCTGAAGGTATCATGATGGCTAAAGTCCCTGAAAAATTATTTAAAGAAGCAATTACCAAAGTTGTTCAGTTAAACGCAAAATATATTCCTCCATATGGTACCGGTGCCACACTATATTTACGCCCGTTATTAATTGGAAGTGGTCCTCAGGTTGGAGTTAAACCTGCTGAAGAATATTTATTTATGGTATTTGTAACTCCTGTTGGACCTTATTTTAAAGAAGGATTTAAACCAGTTCCAATTGAAGTTGTTAGAGATTTTGATCGTGCTGCTCCGCTAGGTACAGGTAGTATTAAAGTAGGTGGTAACTATGCTGCTAGTATGTTACCAGCACAACGTGCTCATAAAGATGGTTTTGCGTCAGTATTATTTTTAGATGCCCTTGAGAAAAAATACATTGATGAGGCCGGCCCAGCCAATTTTTTCGGAATTAAAAATGGAAAATATATTACACCACAATCCGATAGTATACTTCCTTCAATCACAAATATGAGTCTTGAGCAAATAGCTGAGGATATTGGACTTATAGTTGAACGCAGACCTGTCCCAATTGAGGAGCTCGACACTTTTGAAGAAGCCGGAGCTTGTGGAACAGCAGCCATAATTAGTCCAATTTCTAAAATTTACGACAGAACAAATGACGTTACATATAGCTATGGTGAAATTGCCGGGCCATATTCAACAAAATTGTATATTACTTTAAGGGCTATTCAAGAAGCTGAAATTGAGGATAAGCATAATTGGACTACCATTGTAGAAGGAGTTTAATAGTGTATGTCTTTAATGTCCCCTAACTTCGTTATACTTGTGCTGAAAACAAACATTTACAAAAGTAAACTTATTGTTATTCAGCACTTCGCAAGCCTTGTTAGTGAACATTCTAGTTCATACACCGACTTTATGGACAGACCCTAATTAAAGTATTAATATCCAATCAGGAGCCAGGATTTATTTCTGGCTTTTTTTATCTCAACTTTTTGAATTATTTGTGACTTGTGTGTAGCTCCATAAATGTATTTCCAATATTATCAATAATATCTCCAGCAATTAGGGCTTCAATTCCATTTTTATTGGAGGCGATATCGCCGGCAAGTCCGTGTAAGTAGACACCCAAAATAGCAGCAATACCTGAAGTGTAACCAGATGCTAGTAATCCTGTAATAATTCCTGTTAGTACATCACCACTACCAGCTGTTGCCATACCTGGATTACCAGTTGAATTAAAATAGCATTGTCCATCTGGAAAACAAATACTCGTGTGTGCGCCTTTTAGAACAATATAGATACCATGTTTTTGTGCCAAATTTCTTTGTTTATCTAACCGTTCAAAATCATTTTGCCAACTTCCAGCAAGTCTATTAAATTCTTTGGGATGCGGAGTAAGGATACTACCTTTTGGTAAAAAAGCAAGCCATGTGGGATTTTCTGCCAATATGTTCAGTGCATCAGCGTCAAATACCATGGGGCATGGGCTATTTTGGATTAGTAATTTCATTGCCATTTGCGATTGATGCTCCATTCCCAGTCCTGGTCCAATCCCAATTGCGTTAAATAGTCCAATATTTGGCGCTTGCGAAAAATAATTATCATATCTGTCGATGCTAACCATGGTTTCGGGTGTTGCTGTTTGTAGTATTTGTACACCCGATTTTGGCACATGCGTATGTAATAAACCAACCCCTGATCTTAAACAAGCCTTCGAAGCTAGTATGGCAGCACCCATTTTGCCATAACAACCTGCAATTAGTAAGGCATGTCCATAGGTTCCTTTATGTGAGAATTTTGCTCTACCCTTAAGAACCGGAATTATGTCATCTTTTAAAATAAGATGATTTTTTGTGGAGGTTGAATGAATATACTCATTACTTAATCCTATATCTAATATCTCCCAATTTCCAACATACATCTCATTTTCTGGTAACAAAAAGGCAAGTTTAGGAAACTGAAATGATAAAGTGTAATCAGCTTTTATTATTTCGCCTTTTACAGATAATGAAGTTTCATCTGCAAACAAACCCGAAGGGATATCCACCGAAATTGTTATTGCAGTTGAATTATTTATTGAAGTAATTACATCTGCAATAAAGCCTTTAATTGGCCGGGTTAATCCCGATCCAAAAATAGCATCCACCACAACATCATCAACTCCAATTTGTGGAACTGCCTTTGCATTTTCAATTTCATTTATTTCAATTCCTGAAAGATCAGCTAATCTGCTAAAGTTAACTTGAAAATCGCTAGAAGTATTTTTGGAATATCGAAGTATGTTAATCGTTACTTTGTAACCATCTTTGGCGAGCATACGTCCAATGGAAAGTCCATCTCCACCATTATTCCCTAATCCGGCAAAAATGTGTATTTTCTTATTAGATTTAACGTGTTTCTGGATCCAACTAAAAAGTTGGAGAGATGCCCTTTCCATTAAGTCGATTGAAGCAATTGGCTCTTTATCAATGGTAAAGGCATCAGCCTCACGGATTTTATCTATAGAAAATATTTTCATTATCGGTCACCATACATACTGTCGTAGTATTTTTGATAATTACCCGAAGTAACATTGTCAAGCCATTGCTGGTTTTCCAAATACCAGTCGATGGTAAGACGTATTCCTTCTTCAAACTGAAGCGAAGGTTTCCATCCCAATACATTTTGAAGTTTTGACGAGTCGATTGCATAACGAAGATCATGACCTGCTCTATCTTTTACATAAGTTATAAGTTTTTCGGATGTGCCAGGATCACGTCCTAATTTCTCGTCCATAACTTTACAGAAGAGCTTAATTAAGTCAATATTTGTCCATTCGTTATGTCCTCCAATATTAAAGGTTTCGCCATTGGCGCCTCCATGATAAATTACATCAATGGCTGTCGCATGATCAATAACATAAAGCCAGTCACGAATATTTTCGCCCTTACCATAAACAGGCAATGGTTTATTGTTACGAATATTATTTAAAAATAACGGTATCAACTTTTCAGGAAACTGATTTGGACCGTAATTATTTGAACAGTTGGATATAATTATTGGTAATCCGTAAGTATCACTGTATGCTCTTACAAGATGGTCGGAGCTAGCTTTTGATGCTGAGTACGGACTGTGTGGATCGTATGGGGTATCTTCGTAAAAGAAGCCTTCATCACCAAGTGATCCATAAACCTCATCTGTGGAAACATGATAAAAGCGTTTTCCTTTATAATTTCCATCCCAAATATGGCGGGCTGCGTTTAACAGATTAACTGTTCCCACAATATTTGCCATTATAAACTCCATGGGGTTTTCAATTGACCTATCGACATGCGATTCAGCGGCAAGATGAATAACACTATCAAATTGATGCTTTTTAAACAATTCTAATATAAAATCACCATCTACAATATCCCCTAGAATGAAACTGTAATTTGATTTCTTATCAATGTCTTTAAGGTTTTCAAGATTACCTGCGTATGTAAGTTTGTCGAGGTTGTAGATATGATAATCAGGGTATTTATTTACGAAAAGTCGTGCAACGTGCGATCCAATAAATCCGGCAGCTCCGGTAATGAGTATTTTTTTCATGTGATTTGAGTCATTAATTAAATTAGTGAATAAGTAGAAAACGTAAAGTTATTTTTTGCTATTTTCTTTGCAGGCTAGTTCCCACTTCCAGGCTGACATGTTCATTTCATCGATGCCTTTTTCTGCTTTCCAGCCAAGCACTTCATTGGAAAAATCGGGGTTGGCCCAAACTTGTGTTATATCACCTTCACGGCGATCCACAATTTTGTAGTTTAGCTTAACTCCTGTAACTTTTTCAAATGAGTTAATAACTTCCAGTACCGAATATCCATTGCCGGTACCCAAATTGAAAACTTCAAATGTGCTTTTCATTTTATTATTAATCATTCTGTCGACAGCAATAACATGTGCTTTTGCAAGATCGACAACATGAATATAATCACGAATGGCAGTGCCATCAGGAGTTTCGTAGGTATCGCCAAAAACGCTAAGTTGTTTGCGTAAACCTATTGCTGTTTGGGTAATGAATGGAACCAAATTATTTGGAACCCCAAGAGGAAGCTCACCAATTAATGCTGTTTCGTGTGCGCCAATTGGATTAAAGTAGCGCAAGGCAATTGCATGTAGATCGGTAACTTTAATGGTATCTTTAAGTATTTCTTCAGCAATTTGCTTGGTATTCCCATACGGTGATTCTG
Organism: Bacteroidota bacterium; assembly: GCA_045267845.1. Classification (GTDB taxonomy): domain Bacteria; phylum Bacteroidota; class Bacteroidia; order Bacteroidales; family F082. Next base: position 14,738 of record JASFZK010000084.1, read on the forward strand.
CAATTTTGATGGGGGCTTTTTCTGAAACAGGTAGTTCATCTGGCTGACCATAAACTGTGCATGAAGATGAAAATACTATGTTTGGTATGCCATTATCTTTCATGCCTTGTAATACATTTACAAGCGAATCCAAATTATTGCGATAATACATTAGAGGCTCCTGAACCGATTCGCCTACAGCTTTAAAAGCAGCGAAGTGAATAATGCCAGCAATATCATTGTTTTTTTTGAAAAAATCTTCAGTAAGTTGCCTGTCAGTTAAATCAAAAATTTCGAGTTGGGGTACAATGCCAGTAATTTCTCCAATTTTATCAGCAATTTCAGCAGTTGAATTGCTTAGATTATCAACGATAATAACTTCATTCCCTTTATTTTGGAGCTCTACAACTGTATGTGAGCCAATATAACCTGTGCCTCCAGTAACTAATATTTTCATGTGTTTATAATTTAATTTGTTGGTTAGATGCAACTATACTTATAAAAAATAATTATACTGTGTAATCTTTCACCACCTAGCAGGCAGTGATGAATTATTATTTTTCACATGCTAGTTTCGTGTCTTTTTAAGTCTTAAAAATGACTATAAAGATATGGAAAATTTCTATCTGTCAAATGGAAAATAGAAATAATCTAAAGTTTTGTAACCCTACCATCCTTAAGCTCATACTTCTCCTTGCTTTCGGGACAGATGGCAATTCCACTTTCGTTGAAGTTGAGGCGGTGACCAAATTCACTCATCCAGCCAATATGGCGGGCAGGATTTCCCACAACCAAAGCATAATTAAGTACTTCTTTTGTTACAACAGCTCCTGCGCCAATAAATGCGTATTCACCAATATCATGCCCACATACAATTGTGGCATTGGCACCAATACTTGTTCCTTTTTTAACCAATGTTCGGGTATACTGTCCTCTGCGGATTACCCCACTACGTGGGTTTGTAACATTTGTAAATACCATTGATGGACCTAAAAAAACGTCATCTTCACAAATTACACCAGTGTATATTGATACATTATTTTGGACTTTTACATTTTTGCCAAGAACAACTTCGGGTGAAACAACAACATTTTGGCCAATATTACAGTTTTTGCCTAAAGTGCATCCACTCATTATGTGCGAAAAATGCCATATTTTAGTTCCGGTACCTATGTTACAACCTTCGTCGACAATGGCAGATTCGTGTGCAAAATAATTATTTTCCATTTTGTTTTAATTTATGCTTTTGACATATCAAATTATAAGATATCATGCAAAGATGCAAAAATATCTGATTATTTATGACGATAATTTTAATTGGAACAATTGCTTGCGGGAGTGATTGCAGCGGCAGCTTGTTGAAGTGCCATTGTAGTTTTTGTTGGCAAAAGTAGGCTGACGTGAGGAAGCCCACTTTTGCTTACAAAAACACTTTTGGCATAAAACAACTATAGCGTAAAGCACGGTTGCCTGCCGGAATGAAATGCAGGCAGGGTTGCCCGCCATAAAAAAGAAACTAACTATTTACAAACTCCAAAACAGCATCAGTAATTTCCTTTTGAATTTCGCGGGTTAACTCAGTATGAATTGGGAGCGACATTACTGTTTTGCTCAACATTTCGGTAATGGGAAAATCGCCCTCTTTATACCGAGGATCAAGATACGCCTTTTGCATGTGTAGCGGCACAGGGTAGTAAACCGCAGAAGCAATCCCCTTGTCGGCAAGGTGTTTCATCAAGCCATCTCTATCAACATCATTAAGAACCAAAGTATATTGATGGTAAACATGAGTTGTGAAATCCGCCGTTGCGGGAGGAGTTATTTTTGGATGATTTGCGAATGCATTATTGTAGTAAGTACCTGCATCTTGTCGGGCTTTTGAGTATTCGTCCAGATGCTCAAGTTTAATGCTAAGCACCGCTGCCTGAATACTATCGAGGCGGGAGTTTACACCAATTTCGTCATGGTAATATCTAACTGTCATCCCATGATTTACGATAATTCTCATCTTTTTGGCAAGATCATCATCATTGGTAAAAATTGCACCACCATCACCAAAAGCACCTAAGTTTTTTGATGGAAAAAAAGATGTACAGCCTATGTCGCCAAATGTACCAATCTTTTTAGTTTTACCACTTTCGGGGCAAGTAAAATCGGCTCCAACAGCTTGAGCTGTATCTTCTACAATGTAGAGGTTGTGCTTTTCGGCGATTTTGATTAATGCGTGAATATCAGCACTTTGTCCGAATAAATGAACTGGGATAATGGCTTTTGTTTTTGATGTGATTGCTTTTTCAACAGCTTCTGGATCAATGTTGTATGTGTCTGGAAGTACATCGACGAGCACTGGCACAAGGTTTAACAAAGCAATTACTTCTGCCGTTGCAATAAAAGTAAATGAAGTTGTAATTATCTCATCGCCAGGTTTTAAATCAAGCGCCATTAATGCAACCTGTAAGGCATCGGTTCCATTTGCACATGGTATCACATGTTTTACTCCCAAATACTTCTGAAAATCAACTTGAAATTTTTGAACAGCAGGTCCGTTAATAAATGAAGCTTCGTTCATCACGTTAATTACAGCGCTATCAACTTCTGTTTTAATTTTATTGTACTGACCAACTAGGTCAACCATATTATGTTTCATATTTTTAGATTTTTGTCAAAGACCATGAATCAGGATACAAGAGCCAGAATTCAGGACTTACATATTCATGCGATATAACTCAATACTGTACTCATTTATTGTTATGTTAATATTTTAACAATTGGCTGCAAATATACTTAAGTTTATTGTATTTGTAACTCTTACAACAAAGTTAGCGGGAATTTTTCCCTGAGATCAATACTCCAAATTAAGTTCATTACCGAATACGGATAAATTATAAATTATAATGGAAAATTAAAGTGAATATCTAAAATTTATTAATTTAGCTTTTCGAATTCAATATGTACTTGAGAAAAGTTATTCTAGATTTTTTTTGAGAAATATAAAGCTCAAAAAAAATATTTTGAAATAACTCTTTGTACTGTAATAATAAAAAACATAAATACATTCAAATATTTATAAGGTGAGTCCATATGAGAAAGAATCTTAATAATGTTTTTTCATATTTAGTCAAATCATAAGCTGTTTAGAAAAATGAGAAAAGTAATTGCATTCTTAAATATTGTTTTATTAGTTACATCAATTGGATGTTCAAAAATTATTGAATGTGAGGCAGTTTATTCAGTTACTTTTTTGAGGGGCGTAGATGCTTATCATGATTATCCTAATAATATTCAAGCTTATAATGCAGATACTTTGATAAATAATTTTGATATTAAAATTATTTATGTGTTTGGCTTTGATGGAATAACACCAGATTGTGAGTCGGCTGTAATTAAAAACAAGTTAGTCACAGATGAAACAATTTTAACCTGCGATGTCAATTTAATTATTGAGGGAGACACAATTCCTTCTAATACAAATATTTATTACCTTTTCGAATCAACTTATCCAGAAGATGGATATAATGATTTATTAATCTATAAAACGGATATATATCCATTACCTACTTTTGAATCATCAACAATGACGATTCATATTGAGGTTCCTCTTTCTGATGGAAAAAAAATATCGGGTGCTAAAAAGTTTGTAGTTCTATTTTGATATTATTTCATTGGTATTAATAGTTAGTTGAAACACTTTCATTACCTGAGGCAGGTATGCACATTTAATGCAAGACTTTCAGTTTATGCAAATTGATTGGTTTGATAACACAAGCCCAAAGCTTGAAGTTATTCTATTTCGGACTGTCAACTTCCAAATTCTAGCAATTTTATGTAATTCTAAAAACGAATTTTATTCGTTTAGAAAACCTATGTACTTCTTGTTCATAGTGGTTTGGTTATTATAGTTATGTTTATAAAAATGATAAAAAGGACAACTGGTTATGGCCACAAAGCGTTCTAAACTATAATTGGGGCTAAAGGTCATATGTTGTTTTTCAACTAAACTATTTCAACTATCTTTGCACATAATAGAAAACGAAATTTTTATGTTTAAGAAAATAGTACTCATATCAATACTCTCACTTACTGTTTCGTTATTGGTTGCGCAAGTAAATGTTCGTGATTCAGTAGTTGCTGTATTTGTTCCGCATTTTTCATATTCTTACCAATTTACTGCAGGTGATATATCTAAAAGATATGGAGACAACTCCACTATTGGAACCGGACTGAGATATAAAACATCTAAGAACTTCATTTTTTCGCTTGATGCCAATTTTATTTTTGGTAATGACATAAAAAATGCCGATTCAATTTTATGGATGGTACAAACCGATGCTGGTTTTATTATTGATGGAAATGGAACATATGCCCTCTATGCCTTGTATGAAAGAGGGTATAATATAAATGTTAGTTTTGGCAAGATACTGCCAGTATTAAGTCCCAATCCAAATTCGGGACTAATGATTACTGCAGGCCTTGGTTATACCTTGCATCGTATGAAGATTGATAATCAGCACCGTACAGCGCCACAAATTTCTGACGATTATGCACTTGGATATGATATGCTTACAGGTGGCATCTCCTTAAATCAGTTTATTGGTTGGTTCTATATGGGCGAATCAAAACTTGCAAACTTTTATGGTGGATTTGAGTTTCATCAAGCGTTTACTCATAGTCTGCGTGATTGGGATTTTAGCACGATGGAAAAAAATAATGAAAATTTCGTCGATTTATTTTTTGGAATTAAAGTTGGCTGGATGCTTCCATTAAATAAGCGCCTTCCCGATAAGTATTATTACAACTAGGAGTTGAACCTACAATAATGAAACTAATATATAATATTTTCATTTTTTTATATTTGGCTGGCATTCGTATTGCTTCTGTTTTTAATGGTAAAGCATCGCAGTGGATTGAAGGCAGGAAAAATATTATTTCCAGAATTGAAAAAGAGCAGTTATCTGGTAAGCAAATTATTTGGGTGCACTGTGCAAGTTTGGGTGAGTTTGAGCAGGCTAGACCAATTATTGAAAAGCTAAAGGGTAACTATAAAAACTATAGCATATTTCTAACATTTTTTTCTCCATCAGGGTTTGAGGTCCGCAAGAATTACGAATTTGCCGATTATGTTTATTATCTGCCAATTGATACGGTTAAAAATGCTCGGAATTTCATTAAAATAGTAAACCCTAGGTTGGTGATATTTGTTAAATATGAGTTTTGGTATAATTACATCGATGAACTTTACCGGAGGAAGATTCCACTATTTTTTGTGTCTGTGATATTCAGACCATCGCAACATTTTTTTAAGCCTTGGGGTCGATGGTTTGCAAGGGAGCTGAACAAGGTAACCTATTTATTTGTTCAAAATGATAAATCCATAGAATTGCTTGACAGTATAGGTATTCACCATGCTGAGATAAGTGGTGATACTCGTTTTGATAGGGTGGTTCAATTGCCAAAGGAAGATATTGCTTTTCCAGTTCTAACTGAATTTAAAGGAACCTCAAAGTTGTTAATGGCAGGTAGTACATGGCAGCCTTGTGAAAAAATATTACTCGATTTGCTTAATAAATCAAAAGTAAATTTAAAAATTGTAATAGCTCCTCATCTTATAAATAAAGAACATATTGATGAAATAATTAAAAGGTTTGAAAAATACAATCCTGTATTATTTTCCACAGCATCTTCATCAAAAATAGTTGATAGCAAAGTGATGATTATTGATAGCATTGGTAAGTTATCGCACTTATATCGATATGCAGATATTGCATATGTTGGAGGTGGGTTTGGTGTTGGGATTCATAATCTGCTTGAAGCATCAACTTATGGAATTCCTGTACTTTTTGGTCCAAATTATGAACGTTTCCGTGAAGCTGTTGAACTAAGAGATAATGGGGGAGGCTTTCCAATTTCTACTTCAGAAGAGTTCTTAGGTATTTTTGAAAAGCTTATGCACAATGATGAATTATATGAGAAAAGTTCTGCTGTTGCACATAGTTATGTTGGAAAAAATGCCGGAGCTACGCAGATGGTTATTGAAAAGGTTCGGGAATATTTATCTTGA
>JASFZK010000085.1:0-7116 GCA_045267845.1 Bacteroidota bacterium
CTCCCAATAAAAAGGAACATTACCATAGCAATAAGTTTAAGAGTAGATTTTTTCATAATAATTTTTGTTTAGTTAATAATAAATTAATAGTTTTCAGTTGCAAATGTAATAATTACTAATGATTTATTTTAATAAAAATAGTTTTGTGCTGGATTATATCAAAAAATAATTGCTTCGAAAAATCATAAATTAGCTTTTCTATACTGACAATACATCGTTAAGTTTTTGTTTCTCGCAAAGGCGCCAAGCCGCAAAAGTCCGATTATCACAAGCTTAACAAAATATTAGTATTTCTATAAGTATCTGAATATATAATAGTTATAAAACTTTAACGGACTATTGATACTGACAAAATCACATAAAAAAAGCAGTAGCAAACTATTAAATAGCCTGCTACTGCCTAAAAACCACTAACTCTATTTAGTTCATTTAAATATTACAAATCCCTAATACCCTGGGTTTTGTATCAAATTTGAATTAACTTCAATTTGTGCCTGTGGAATGGGCCATATTGTAGTATAGGGCATTGATATTTCTGGCTTCTCCCATCGGGCGTCACCATAAACACCAAATCTAATCATATCTGAGCGTCGATGACCTTCAGCAAATAATTCCCTTGCTCTTTCATCCAGCAATGTTTCCATTGTTACTTCAGTAGCAGGAATAACATTTGCTCTAAATCTTACTTGATTAACATATTCAAGAGCTCCGCCAGCATCACCGGTTCGTAGAAGAATCTCTGCTTTCATTAGAAGTATATCAGCCAACCTAAAAATAGCACCATCATTACTTGTGTATCTATCACTTCCAATTATAAAAGGATACTTTGCAACTCGGGCACCTGCTTGTCGCAGACACTTTGGCTCAAGCATATTTAATGCTGGTGTTAAGTTAAGTGGTGCTCCATCAGGATCCCTATAAGTTGGATCTTGTGGATTAAACTTTTCATAACTTGGATCTTCAACAACAGTTCCATCATCATAATATTGAAAACCAAATAAGATACTATTCCTACGAACATCATTGGTATCTTCATCAAATAAGTGGAAAAAAGTTTCTTGAGCAGCTATACCATTCCAGCTATTATCTTCGAATTTATATTTTGTTGCCAGATTATAATGAAGCGTAAATAAGTGAACCTCAAATGCTGGAGCTTCAACCATATCAAAATGTAACCCAAGTATTGTTTCGGTAGATAGAGTGGCATTCTCCTCAAAATTAGAAAAGAAATCAGCTGAAAGGCTATAACCTCCTGAAATAACAGAGTCAACGGCAACCATGGCTTTACTCAATTGTGGTGTACCGGTATAAACATCGGCATTCAAATAAAGCTTTGCCAGTACTGTTTGTGCAACATAATAATTAATCCTTCCGTAAAACTCAAGTCCTGTTTCTTTGGATAAATTTGGCATAACTTCCAGTAACTCAGCCTCAATAAAATCATATACAACTACACGTGATGATGTCTCAGGTCTATAGTCAACAGGTACATCAAACTTATCAACAATTGGTACATTTCCATAGATATCAATAAGCCACCAATAGTAAAGAGCTCTTAATCCTCTAAGCTCTGCAATTGCCGGTGCTGTGTCAACACCTTCAAGAGCTTCGAATGTAAAGATTAATCGGTTACAAGTATTTATACCATAATATAGTACATTCCACCATCGGCCAACATAAGTTTCAGATGGGGTCCATTCATGACGGTGATACCTAATCCATTCACCACCATCATACCAGTCACCACCACGTTGTGGTACAACCAATAAATCAGTGCCAGCCTCGGAACCTATAAAGCCATATTTATGACCCATAAGCTGGTATAAATTTGTATATGCAACACCTAATCCGTAGATCAAGTTTTCAGGGTCATCAAAAAGTTTATCACCGTTCAAGTCGGAGTACACTTTCTCATCCAGCTTTGTACAAGATTGTTGGGTTCCAACAATTAAAACAAAAACCAGAACAACTTTTATTAAAATTAATATTTTTTTCATATCTGTATATCTTTATGTCGTTAAAAAGTAACATTAACACCAAACGAAAAGCTACGAGTTGAGAAATATGTATTTTCTCTATCAATTCCCGGAGCTAACGGGTTATTAAAGTCATATGCATCACCGTATCTAACTTCGGGACTAACACCACTATAACTTGTGAAAGTGATTAAGTTTTGACCTGTTACAAAAACCCTAACTTTTCCAACATATTTGCTTTCGGGAAAAAAGAAGTTATATCCAATAATCAGGTTGTCGAGTTTAATAAAGTCTGCTTTTTCAACATGTACATTGGAATAAATCGGACCACTTTTTGCATCAATAAATTCTAGAGTTTGATTCATGCCGCTTTGAATTCCTATAACACCAGGATTACCGTAGCGAGCATTATTAACATTAACAAGGTAGTGACCAAATACACCTCTAAAAAAGAAGCTGAAATCAAGGTTTTTATAGGTAAATGAATTGTTCCATCCGAACTGAAATTTAGGAAGTCCGTTGCCCACATTTTGATAATCATCAATTTCTGGGTTTGGTGTGCTAGCAATCGAATCAAACCTTGACTCGTACTGCATAACTCCCGCAGTATCCATACCAATATAAATTGGTGCAATAATCTGACCAATAATTTCACCTTCGGCTGTAAGTATAGTTGGTATTCCGGTAAAATACGGTGCACCAAGATACCCAAGATAAATCTTGCCATCTGAAGATGTGATATCATTTGTAATCGACACCAGTTTAGTATCAAAATATTTAGTAAAGTTTACATCGGTAGTCCAGCTAAAGTTTTTCTTATCGATGGCTTTATATGAAACTGCAAATTCTAAACCTGAGTTTTCAAGTTCGCCAAGGTTTAGCCACATCCTATCTGATGGATATGGTGGCACACTAACCAATGCATAATACATTAGGTCGGAGCTTGTACTTTTATAATAATCAATTGAACCACCAATTTTATAATCTAACATAAAAAAGTCAAGTCCAATATCAATTTCCTTTTTTACTTCCCATTTTAAATCAGGATTATCATTACGTATTGGAGCATATGCCTGAATAAATTCACCATTATAAAAGAAATGCTCATTTGTTACATTATATAGATTTTTTGATAAATATGGATTTGGAGGAAGATTTCCAACAGTACCATAACCACCTCTAAACTTAAGTAAATCAAATATACCCAGATCAAATATTTTTGCAACATCAACTCCGGCACTAATACCACCAAAGTTTCCCCATTTTTTGTTTTCGCCAAACATTGAAGAACCATCTCGTCGGAAATTCGCTGTTAAAAATACCATTTCGTGCCAGTTGGCTGATAAACGACCAAAGAAACCAATTAATGTTGAACTCTCTTTATAGGTACCTCTTGATTCGCTATTTGCTATTGTGGTAGACGACGAACCTATGTTATTATAGGTAAACTCATCTGTTAAAAAACCTTCACCATAAGCCCATAAATTATCGTAGTAATCTTCACGGTAGGAATAACCAGCCATTCCTTTAACCTTAAAGCCTCTATACTCTTTGTCGTAACTAATAATTCCTTCAAAAATATGATTGTATCTGTTTTGATTTTCTTTACGCGCAAAACCTTTGTGGCTACCAATTGCATATGGTGTGTAATATGAATTTTTACTCCAGTAGGATCCGTATTGATCAGAATTGTAATTAGCTGAGTAGAAACCACTAATTTTTAAATTATCAATAGGTTCTAAAGTTGCTTTTAAACTTCCAATAATATTCATTTTTTTACCATCCATTGTACTTTGATCGATCATAGCACGTGGGTTAAAAAAGCCAAAAGCTTCTCTTTGGAAATACCCACCCCATTCTTGCGAAAAATCATCATCAGCCATTATTGATGCAGTAGGGTTATACCTAACAGCAGCACCAAATGCTTCATTGGGGCTATATTGCTCATTTTGATTAGTTGCTAGCATTTTAAAATCAAAGGTGAGTTTATCATCAAGTGTACGTTGGGTAAAATTCAAATTACCATTAAACCTTTCAAAACCTGTGCCCAACACAATACCATCTGCTTTGCGATAATTAAAAGAAACGCGGTAGTTTGAATTTTCGGTAGCTCCCTGAATAGCAAGATTGTACGCCTGTGAAATACTTTGCTGAGTTAATTCTTTCATCCAGTCGGTATTATCTTCATAATCAACAGCAGTTACTATATCCAGAAAATCTGAATGAGAAAGCACATCAAGTGATTTAGAAATTGACTCGGTTGTAATTAAGGTATTAAATGAAACATTAAACGTTTCATCATCTGGTGAAAAATGTCCCTTTTTAGTAGTTATAATAATCACACCCGAAGCACCTTGAGTACCATAAATTGCAGTTGCCGAAGCATCTTTTAGTACATCCATGGATGCAATATCATCAGGATCAACAGAGCTAAGAGGAGCACCTTGTACACCATCTATAATTATTAATGGTTCGGTATTTGCTCCCAACGTAGACAGACCTCTTAACCTAATATTATAGCCTTGGTTTGGATCATTACCTGCTTTAGAAATTGAAAGTCCGGCAACTTTACCCTGAATAAGCTGAATTGGGTCGTTAATATTACCTTTATTAAAATCATCAGCCTTTATGCTTGTAACAGCACTGGTAACTTCTTTTACCGACTGAGATCCATAACCTATTACAACAATTTCATCCAAATACTCCCCGGCTGCTAATTTCACATTAATAATATCCGATGTTACTTCTATAACTTTTGGCGTATAACCAACATATGAGAATTTAATGGACAAAACACTATCTGGAATAGTGAGATTGTATTTACCATCAATATCAGTAACGGTTCCCTGCGAAGGATTGTTGGCATGGGTAACATTTACACCTATCAGTGTTTCACCCGTAGATGCATCCGTAACAGTTCCTGATATCGTTCGTTCTTGTGCAAAACCCATTACAGTTGCTACGAACAAAAAAATCATCAAGAAACCTGTTCTAAAATAGTATTCTTTAAACATGCTAGAATTATTTTAAGTTATTAATCTATGAATATTTCAACGAAATTAAGAATTTTTAACATAATATTGATCATAACAAGATATATTAGGTTTGTTCAGTATTGTAACAGTCTTATAAATATTTTAAACTGAAGTGAATAAAGATGATATTCAATGTGGTAACATCCTCTACATCACTTTATATTGCTATACAAACCAGTATTTCATAATGAAATGAATATTTTGACGCTAGCAAAAAATGTTACTGATATTGATAATATACTATAATGCTTAACAAACGTTTGCATTACGGTTACCCGACAACATGCTGTACGAATTAAAAATAAATATAAGATTATCAGCCTTCTATTACTGGTTTAAATAGAAGATTCATCGTATATTAGCCAAATAATTAACTAAACTATTCACTTTAAAAAATTTACACAAATGAGAAAAACTCTACTTTTAATGGCGTTGATGACAACTATGTTTTCATTTAATGCCATAAGTCAATGTGGTCAGATTGGCTTGATTGGTGAAATGACCGGTTGGCAAACCGACATCATGATGACTCGCGACATGAACAATCCAGATATGTTTACTGCCATTATCACCGTTGATACGACGATGGATAGCGATGCAAGTGGGTTTGTTGATATGAAATTCCGCGAAAACAATGGTTGGGATGTTAACTGGGGCGACACTACATTTCCTACTGGGATTGGCCTTCTAGGTGGTGAAAACATTCCTGTACCTTACGGAACATGGGAAGTTTCTTTTAACTGTAGCACAGGCGAATATGCATATTCTGCAACTTGTGATATGATAAGCCTTATTGGTGAATTTAATGGATGGGCTGATGATTTATTATTAACACGTGACGCTACTGATCCAAATGTTTGGACTGGGTTTATTTCTGTTGATACTACTATGGAATCAGATCCACCAGATGGTAAAATTGAAATGAAATTTCGTGCTGGCGCAGATTGGGCTACAAACTGGGGAGATTCTTTATTCCCATCAGGTATAGCAGAACAAAATGGTGCTAATATCCCTGTTCCTTACGGAACTTATCAGGTTGACTTCAACTGCGAAACTGGTGCTTATAGTTTTACAAGCACATGTAAAAATATTGGACTTATTGGTGAATTTAACGGATGGGCTGAAGACTATTGGATGGATCGTAGTACAGATAATGCTGACGATTGGAGTGTAATACTAACACTTACTGCTGAAATGGATGGCGATGGAAATGATACCATCGAAATGAAGTTCCGTGCAGGAGCCGATTGGGGAACCAATTGGGGTGGTGCAGGCTGGCCTTCAGGTATTGGTGAGCAAGACGGACCAAATATTAAAGTTCCTTTGGATGACGCTGGTACAACAACCGATTATTTTGTAACATTTAATTGCTCAACTGGGGCTTATGATTTTACAGCAACAAGAGGTCAAATTGGTTTAATTGGTGCATTTAACAACTGGAATGGCGACATTAATATGAATAGAGACGCACAGGATCCTAACATGTGGACTGTTACACGTTCATGGTATGCTGATTCGGAAATTAAATTCCGTGAGAATGCTGACTGGACTGCTAACTGGGGAAGTGCAGCTTGGCCATCAGGAACAGGTGACGACAACGGAGCTAACATTCCATTAGTTACCGGTACTTATGATGTTACATTTAACTCTACTACTTTTGCATATGACTTTGTTACTAATACTGATGCATGTGGTGAAGTAGGTATGGTTGGTGATTTTAATGATTGGGGTGATGATGGAACTGGTATTGCAACAGATGTTTATCTTGAGCGTGACCCAATGTATCCAAATCAATTTTCTTTGACATATAACTTTACATCAGGTACGTTATTACTTTTCCGTATTGATGCTGATCCAACATTTACTGATGTTTGGGGTGGATCTTTCCCTTCAGGACAAGCTGTAAACGATGCTGGAATACAAATTGACGTTCCAGGTGGAAAATACCTTATTACATATAACTGTATATCACATGATTTTGGTTTCGAACGTTTAGGAAATGCTATCGTAGCTCCTGAAGTATTTGCAATTGATGTTGATGGTAACTTAAATGAAGCTGACTGGGATATATATCAGCCAATTTCAGCTCTAGCAGATGGTACTCC
>JASFZK010000086.1:0-6309 GCA_045267845.1 Bacteroidota bacterium
TTCAAAAGCTGGATATATAACAGTTAACGGATCAGTAACAGTAGTTGACCAAAATGCGTCAGACTTTGCTGTGATGGTACCTGCCCTTTATGATATCTTTATCTGGACCACGGATGGTATGTTGCCAATGGGTGATGTGACTGTAGTATTGGATGGTGAAACAATTGTTACTACCGGTGGCCCCATGGGAGGCGAAGCAGTTTTTATAGGAAAAGCTCCAGGAGTATATCCTTACACAGCTTCAAAAGTTGGATATGTAACAGTTAACGGATCAGTAACAGTAGTTGACCAAAATGCTTCTGACTTTGCAATTATGGTTCCTGCACTTTATGATATATTTATTTGGACAGTAGATGAAAACATGTTAGCCATGGGCGATGTAACAGTTGTACTAGATGGTGAAACCATTGTAACAACCGGAGGTCCAATGGGAGGTGAAGCTATATTTGTAGGCAAAGCACCGGGAACCTACACATACACAGCCACCAAAGCTGGTTTTATAACAGTAAACGGTTCGGTAACAGTAGTTGATCAAAATGCTTCAGATTTTGCAATAATGATTCCAGCGATTTTTGATATAAGTTTTGTTTGTACTGAAGAAGGGTTACCTGATGGACTTGAAGGTGTTGAGATAACCATTGATGGAGTTACAGTAGTTTCTAATGCCGATGGTTTGGCATTGTTTGAGGATTATTTACCAGGTACTTATAACTATGTTGCCAGTAAATATGGCTACATTACCCAAGTGGGTACAGTTACTGTTTCTGATCAGGATGTTACAGAATATGTTGAAATGAGTTTAGCATATTACGATATGTTAATTTGGTGCTACGAACAAGGAAATTCAACAGGACTTCAAGGTGTTGATGTAACCATTGATGGTGTTACAGTTACTTCAGATAATACTGGATTAGCTTGGTTTGATAATTATCAGCCAGGTACTTATACTTTTACTGCTAGTAAAGACGGATATATCACTGAAACTGGATCGATTACAATTATTAATTCTACGGCATCAGCAACTGTAATTTTAACTCCAAATGCATTTGATATGTTTTTCTGGTGTACTGAAGAAGGTAGTCCAATGGGCCTAACAGATGTTGATGTCACCATTGATGGTGTAACAGTTACTTCTGGTTTTGATGGATTAGCATTATTTGAAACTTATGCACCAGGTAGTTATAATTATACAGCAGAAAAAGAAGGTTATATTACTGAAAATGGTATGGTAACAATTGTTGATGGTAACATTGAGGAGTTTGTTGTAATGAGTCCTGTAACATATGCAATTATGTTTATTATTGATAATGGATTGGAGCCTGTTGCAGGAGTTGAAGTAAATATTAATGGTATAACCATTGTTACTGATACTGATGGTGAAGCAATATTTACAAATATGAATTTAGGTAACTATAGTTATACAATATCAATTGCAGGTTACTTAATTGAGGATGGTAATGTTGAGGTTATTGATGATGATGTAATAGTTCCTATTACTCTTATTTTAAATGGAGTTTACAATAATCAACTAACTGATGTGAATTTGTATCCTAATCCATCTTATGGAAATATTAATATTGATAATGCTGAAAACACAATGGTTAAAGTAATTGACCTTAACGGAAATGTTATTTATCAAAATAATATCGAAAATAGTCACACAACAATCAACCTAGTTGGTAAACCAGCAGGATTGTACAATGTTATTCTTATTTCAAATGATAACATTTCATCACATAAAGTGTTTATAGCCAAATAAATAATAGTTTTAATTTAATAGATAAGCATAATTATTACTTCAGTTAGTGATGGGGGTGGTCTTTTAATTCAGACCACCCCTTTTATTATGTTTATTTTCTATTTTGCTTGATAGAAAAAAAAGTTAATTTTGAAATGTTATCTGTAATCATAAAATCATTCTGATGAAACTACGATTTTATACTTTTTTTTTTCTTTTAGCTATTACATGTTCCAGCTTGATGGCATCAATGGCCTCTGATAGTATATTGATCGAACTTAAGAATACACCAGAGAATAAAGAAAGGATTTTGTTACTTAATAAACTATCCAGAACTTTTCTTAAAACTGATATTGATTCATCATTATATTATGCCAAACAAGGCCTTGATCAAGCAACCGAAATTGACTATGGACATGGAATTGCAGAAAATGCAGCAAGTATGGCCGACTATTATGTTATTTTAGATAGTTTAGATATGGCAAAAAGCTATTATATTCATGCAAGTAGCTACTTTGATGAATTGGGGATGGATTTTGATTTGGCAAATGTTCTAATGGTGATTGGAAATATTTATTTATCACAAAGCAACTATTCAGAAGCTTTAATGTATTACAAAAAAAGCCAAAGAATCTGTGAAGAAAAAGATTACTATACCATACTCCCACATATTTACAATAATACAGGTATAATTTATTTAAATTTAGGAGAAAAAGACAAGGCATTGAGTAGTCTATTGAAATCATATAATGAGTTCAAAATTCAAGATGCAAAAATTGATATGGCAAATACAATAAGTAATATTGCTTCTATTCACATGCAAAATTCACAGGATAGTCTGGCAATTAGTTATCACATCGAGGCCCTTAAAATATTTGAAGAAAACGGTAAATTTATAGATGCGGCATATACTAATATCGAATTAGGAAATTATGAATTCAATAAAGGTAATTATTCAAAAGCTTTGAGATATTTTAATGAAAGTTATGATCAAATTGTCAATCAAAGCATTACATATTTAGGTCCTAAATCAAGAGCCTTAGTCTCTGTACTTGGTAACTTAGGACGAGTTCATTATCAGCTGGGTGATACGCAAAAGAGTATTGATTATTTAAAGGAGTCATTATTGTTAGCACAACAAAATGATTATGTTAACTGGATAGAATCTAACACACATCAACTGTCACTTATTTATGAGAACGAGGGAAAACTAGAGAAAGCTCTCTACTATTTTAAGATATATGAACAATATGGAGATAGCATTCTAAATGAGAGTAGCATTAAAAAGATTACTCAGTTGGAAATGCAATTTGAATTTGATAAAGAAATTAAAGAAAGAGAACTCAAGGACGCACAAAAATCAGCAGATCAACAAAAAAAGGAGTTTATTTATATTTTTCTTATTAGTCTTGGTGTGTTTGTTGCCATACTAGCTATCATGTTGTATATAAATCAAAGAAACAAAACAAGCAAAGTTGAGCTGAAGCGAAAAAATCTAAAGTTAGAACACGAAAAATTACAACAAGACCTTGAGCATCGTAACAAGGAACTTGCTACAAATGTAATGTACCTCCTCAGTAAAAATGAATTTATTACATCTACAGCCGAAAAACTCACAAAGGCTAAAATGAACTTCAAGAAGGAAAATCAAAAAATAATTCAGGACATAATTAGAGATCTATTAATCAATTCATCCAAAGATGTTTGGAAAGAATTTGAAGTGAGGTTTCAGGAAGTACATTCTGATTTCTATGAAAATTTAAACAAAAGGTTTCCTGATTTAACCCCAAATGAAAAGAAGATATGTGCTTTTCTTCGATTGAATATGTCAACTAAAGATATATCGGCAATTACATATCAATCAGTTAGAAGTATTGATATGGCACGTTTCCGTCTCAGAAAAAAAATTGAATTGGAAACAGATGAAAATCTGGTTACTTTTCTGTCACAGATTTAGTGTAAAGGTTTATCTTGTATAAGCATATCATTATTTGCTAAATATGCTTGGTGTACTTAGCTTCTAATCCGACTCAATATTTTGCAAGTCAATTTTGCGAGTCCTTGTCATGCTGAGCGGAGCGAAGTATCTTTATGTTCAAAAATTGACTCTATTTCAAATTCCTGAGATCCCTCACCACCATAAGATCATCCAAACCGTAAATTTCATCAATAACTGATTGTTGCTGTTATTCATACAGTTACAAAAATTATGAAACTAATGTGATACTATTTTTAACCTTCTGTGAAAGCTTTGTGACCCTAAGTTTAATACCTAGGCTGAAAATACCCTTTACTATTGCAAAATCAAATATCAAACTGTAATGTCAAAAAAGAATATTAATAAAAAAGAAGAAGAGGTTGAAAAGCTAATTCACAGAAAAAAAGAAGAGTCTGAGGCTTTACGCAAAATGCTCCAAAAGCTAAACTCTAAAAATGTTAAAACTAAAAAATAATAACATGAAAAAACTAATAGTTTTTATAATAGCAGCCTTTATAATGAATGTTGTTATTGCGCAAACAACAGCAGTAAATGAAAGTTTCGAATCTTGGCTAGCTCCAGGCTGGAATATATATGAGTACGGCGGAGGCCATTGGGTGAGTAGCTCCATATATGGACCAGATTTGGGTTATGGTGGCGGAAATTGCGCCAAAATCCAAATTAACAACGATCCTGTCGATAATTGGTTGGTAAGTCCTCAAGTTAACGTAATTACGGGTGATTACCAGTTAACCTTTTATGAGCTAAATGACGATCTTCAATATTATGTGTACGAAGGTGTATATATTTCAACCGGAAGTGGTAATCCTGATGACAATGATTTCGTACCTATATCTGAGAGTTTACAGATTGAAGGAACATGGGTTGAACACACTGTCGACTTAAGTTCATATCAGGGAGATAATATTTACATAGCATTTGTATATCAAGGAACCTGGACACACTGGAATGTTGATGAAGTTGTAATTTCCCCTTCTTCATTAATTGATGCAGCTCTAACTGAAATTGTTAATCCTACAGGAATAAACCCAACTCCTTCAATGGAAGATGTGATTGTAACTCTTCATAATTATGGAACAGATCCAATTATGGATATCGATATAGAATGGCATATTAATGGTGTTCAGCAAAGTACATATATAGGCACTGGTTTAAATCTGGTTCCTGGAGATAATATGGATATCACAGTTGGACAGTATAATTTTGCCATCCAGGATGATTATGCCATATTGTTGAATCACCTTCTTTTAGGTGATGCGAATCCATCAAACGATTCAATAGAAACCATATATTACGTAAGTGATCCAAAAGATGCAGCACTTACTCATATTGAACCTGAAGGATATACTCCAATTACAGGAAACAAAGATGTAGTAGTAACAGTTCTAAATAATGGTAATTTTACATTTGATGATGTAACAGTAGAATGGGAAGTTAATGGCTTAAGCCAAGCAGACTTTCAGGTAAGTGCATTAAATTTAGAACCTGGTGATGAAATTGATCTTACCATTGGACAATATAATTTCACAAACGGACTTGCCGAAATTACATGTAACGTAGTTATAAGTGCTGATGAAGATCTGTCCAATAACTCCCGCACATCATATGCAACTGTAAATATCTTATGGGAAAGTTTTGAAGGTGAAGTCTTCCCTCCAGAGATGTGGAGTGCTGATGATTATCCACTACACGATAATTTTTGGCCACCCCCTCATGGTGATTTTTATTATGTGTCACAAACTGATGACAATATGTTCGGTGAAATATCTGACACACTATGGACTCCATTATTGGATATAGAAACCGGAGATGAAATTACGTTCATGGTTAATAATAGTAATTTCTTTACCAATGATGATAAACTTATTTGGAGAGATGGAACTACAGGTGTAATAAATGAAATAGAAGACATTAACTCCCAATTGGAACAATGGGATGAAGTAACAATTGATATAAGTGGAGCTGCCGGAATTAATTATATCGGATTTGTGAATAATAATAATGGTAGTTTTGGTACAAGCAGCCTTGATATGATAACTTCTGATGCAAGTATCTATCAATTTAATGATGACTTGGGTATCAGGGATTTTCAATTCGACTATCTTGCCAAAATAGATGAATCACATACTTTTAGTGTTTCATTAAGAAATTACGGATTAAATCAGGTTCAGGGAAGCTCGTATACAGTAAAATTAATGGATGAAAATGGTGTGCAGTTAGCTGACCAATCTGGTATAACATTACAAAATTGGGAAGAAACTACCATTGAAATTGAGTATATATTTTCAGAAACTGAAGTACTAAAAGTATATGCTGTAATAGATTACAGTTCCGATCAAGCAGAAGGAAATAATACATCTGTTACATATTCAGTATATTCTGTACCTGCTGACATAGTTGTTAACGATATTGGATATAAAGAAGTTGAAAACTTGATGATACCATTTAATACCGGGGGAAATACAATGTCACTTGGTGAAGATGATATTTCACAACACCTGTATTATCAGGATGAGCTAAACATGGAAGGATATTTATATGGTGTTACATTATATTACCATGAATTATTTGG
>JASFZK010000087.1:0-13225 GCA_045267845.1 Bacteroidota bacterium
AATCAACTTAATGTTGGGCTACAAATTTGGGTTAAAAAAAGAAAAATAAGCAGATGCGAAAAACACTCAAATATTTAACTTTCTTGTTCTTAGGAGTTTCATGCCTACTACTTACCAATTGCGACAACAAAGAGGATTACCAAATCACGAATTTGACCAATAACACAATAATAATATTGGGACACCGAGGCATGGGTGATCATTTTCAATATCCTGGCAATACTATGGAATCGATTCAAGAGGTTTTGAAAATTGGTGCAGATGGTTCTGAAATTGATGTGCAAATTACAAAAGACAGCGTTTTGGTTTTGTTTCACAATGAAGTGCTGGAAGGCAGAACAAGTTGTGGTGGTCATATTTTTGATCACAACTGGAGTGAAATTGAAGACTGCACCTATTCGGGCCTGCATGCTGAAGTTAAACTAATTTCGGTAAGAGAACTTTTTGAAGAAACCAGAAACCTTAATGACTATTATTTCTCGTTTGATTGCAAACTCAACCCTGAAAATGCATATAATATTGAATACAGAAAAACGTTTCTTAGAGCCGTGAAAAAAATCTGCGAAGAGTTTTCAATGTCGGATAATGTGTTTATTGAAGGGGATTTGGGCTTTTTGTTACTTGCCAAAGAACTTGGTTTAAGTTGCAAGGGTGTTTTAGTTGGCTACAGTAGTGACGATGCCATTGAGAATAATATTTTTGGAATAGGTGCAACAGTAAATACAAGTGCTGAAATAATAAAATATGCTCATGCAAATGGAGTTTATGTAATGATGTGGGGAGCAAAAACCGACCTTGGCAACAAAATAGCTTTAAATCTCAGTCCTGATATTTTGCAAACCGACAAACCAATTCCTTTGCTAATGCTCTTGAATAGAATGAATTACGAAAATACAGAACCCTAATTATTAAATCAGTGAAACTATAATTTTACAAACGATAGTGCATTAAAAATATTTAGTTGAACTGATCCCGAGGTAAGCCGAGGGATCTCAAGGGTCTTACCTGCCAGCCGGCAGGCTGGTTCCCCGCCCCTTGGGGCGAATAAGAAAATGTATTCCTCTTGATACCCCGTCTGCTTGCGGTGGGGTAGTTCAGTCAAAATCTTAATATCTGAGTTTTTGTAAAAAGCACTATACACGAAATGGCGCTAGTGCTTCAATTCATAAATATGTATGTTTATATTCACCTCTATTTTTTCTTTAGACAAGGCGAAAATTTCAAGCATAGCCGTAGTTATTGTTTCAATTTTTAACGCAGTATAAAGGAAAAAGAGTGTGAATATACCAGTATGTATTTATGAATTGATGCACTAGTGTTTAGCTCAGCGGTCACTAGTGCTTTGGTTATGTATATAAAAAAAAGATGCCTCCCAAGGAAAGCATCTTTCCGTAAAAATTCGTTAGAATTAAGTAGGTCATAATAACCAGTCACTAGTAACCAGTTACAAGTCACCACCCTAATATCTATAATGATCAGCTTTGTAGGGTCCGTCAATATTAACACCCAAATAATCAGCTTGTTCTTTCGACATTTTGGTAAGAACAACACCAATTTGTGCTAAATGTAGACGGGCAACTTCTTCGTCAAGATATTTAGGAAGACGATAAACACCAACAGCATATTCATCTTTCTTCTCCCAAAGATCGATTTGTGCAAGAGTTTGGTTAGTAAACGAGTTACTCATCACAAATGATGGATGACCAGTGGCACAACCAAGATTTACCAAACGACCTTCGGCCAACAAGTAAATAGAATGACCATCTTCAAAAGTATATTTATCAACCTGAGGCTTAATATTAAGCTTCTCAGCAATTTTTTCCATCTGTACAACTTGAATCTCATTGTCGAAATGACCAATGTTACAAACAATTGCCTGATCTTTCATGTTTGCCATATGCTCAGCCGTTATAACATCTTTGTTACCGGTAGTGGTTACAAAAATATTACCTTCTTTAACAGCTTCTTCCATGGTAGTTACTTCAAAACCTTCCATTGCAGCTTGTAAAGCACAAATTGGGTCAATTTCGGTAACAATTACACGAGCACCATATGAGCGCATTGAATGAGCCGATCCTTTACCAACATCACCATAACCCGCAACAACAACAACTTTACCGGCAATCATTACATCAGTAGCACGCTTAATACCATCGGCTAATGATTCACGACAGCCATATAAATTATCAAATTTTGATTTTGTAACTGAGTCGTTTACGTTAATTGAAGGAACTAACAATTCACCATTATTAAACATTTGGTATAAACGATGAACACCAGTTGTGGTTTCTTCAGAAACACCTTTCCAGTCTTTAACAGCCCTGTGCCATTTCTGGTTATCCTCTTTCAAAGTAGCTTTAAGTATGCTTAGTACTTCACCTTCTTCTTCGCTATCAGGCTCTACATCAAGTATGCTGGCATCTTTTTCAGCCTCAAAACCTTTGTGTATCAACATTGTAGCATCACCACCATCATCAACAATAAGTTGCGGACCTAATCCATCAGGAAACGACAATGCTTGTTTTGTACACCACCAGTATTCTTTTAAAGATTCACCTTTCCAGGCAAAAACAGGAGTTCCAGCTTCGGCAATTGCTGCTGCTGCATGATCCTGTGTTGAAAAAATATTACAGCTTGCCCATCTTACATCTGCCCCAAGTTCTTTTAGGGTTTCTATGAGTACGGCGGTTTGTATGGTCATGTGTAATGAGCCCATAATTCGTACACCGTTCAACGGCTTTTCAACTGAGTATTTTTCGCGAATTGCCATTAATCCTGGCATTTCTTTTTCGGCAATTTCAATTTCTTTGCGTCCCCATTCGGCCAACGCAATGTCTGCAATTTTGTATTGAAGTTTGTTTTCAACAGCTACTTCTGACATGGTTATATAGTTTAATTATTTTTAAATTTCGGGCTGCAAAAGTACTAAATTTTTAGAAATCAAGAATATGAAGTTTTTTTTGGTTGGCGGGCAAC
This sequence comes from Bacteroidota bacterium, assembly GCA_045267845.1. Lineage (GTDB taxonomy): Bacteria > Bacteroidota > Bacteroidia > Bacteroidales > F082. The sequence goes on from JASFZK010000087.1 coordinate 2,977, forward strand.
CTACCTGCATTGGCATTTCGGCAGGCAGCCGGGCTTTCCATTTGTAGTTGTTTCACCCCGATTGTATTATTGTAAACAGTACGTTGGCTTCTTGCAGTCGCCTACGCCTGTAACAATAACAACATCGGGGTTTCAACAAGCTACCATTGCAATCCCTCCCGCGGTTGACACAACCATAAAAAAATGATTGTCATCTCGACTGTAAGGAGAGATCTCCTGAGCAAAGACCACTTTATCTCGTAGCTTTTGCGCAATGAAGGATCTCTGGCTTTTTGAGTGAAGAATTTCGGTTTTTAATAATCAAAATTGAGGTCCTTCGTTTCACTCAGGAGAACAAATATAGTAATGATGGAATAGTAAAAGCCGAGTATTACTTACTCCCTAACAACTTTCGAAACCCCCGATTGGGTTAATATATTTGTAATGATATCATAGCAACCATATTCGCCAATTTCTTCAATTAGCTCCTTTACCCTTCTTTTTTTCTCGGTCTTACTTTCGCGTGATGATAATATACGAGTAAGCTCTTTAACCTGTGAACCTTTAAACTCATCTAGTATTATATTTATAAGTTTCTTTGTTGGTTCATTTTCATCACTCTTTTTAGAAATAGGTAAGCCATAAATACGGAGTTCATCAATGGCGGATTTTATAACTTCTTTTGCTAGTTTTTTGGAGCCTTCTTCGTAGGATTCATTTCCTGAAGCATCTCGTAATGACCATGAGTTAAATTCAAAATCAATTTTCTCAAGTTGTTTAATTTTCTCATCAGTACTGCCAAATATTCTTGCAAGTATCAATACCGAATATTTTTTCCATGCTTCAAAGTCGAAATTTGATGCACTCAGTTTTTCAATTTGATGCTCAAGCAACTCAATTTCTTTCTTTACCATTGTCGTATTCGTTTTTGTAAAAATACAATTTTTTTCTCTTTGTAAATAGGTCATAAACAAGCATGAAAAAAGCTTGTTTTAACCCTCATAAATTTAAAGACTTTAAGTACTCAATTGTTAGGATAATGTATTATATTTGCGCCCATATTTTTAATCCTATAAATAATAGCTTTTTATGGACAAAAAGAACGTTGGCCGCATTGCTCAGGTTATTGGTCCCGTAATTGATGTAGTTTTCGAAAAAGAAGAAGACCTCCCAAAGATATTTGATGCTCTCGAGATTACTCGAGATAATGGTGATAAACTAATACTGGAAGCCCAGCAAGCCATTGGCGAAAACACTGTTCGTACAATTGCCATGGACTCGTCTGATGGACTTCATCGTGGTATGGAAGTAGTTGCTTTGGGGCAACCAATTTCAATGCCTACTGGAGATGCCATTAAAGGTAGGTTATTTAATGTAATTGGTGATGCCATCGATGGTTTAGGTAACATTGAAACCGGAAAAAGGAATTCAATTCACAGAGACCCTCCTAAGTATGACGAACTTACAACAACCAAAGAGGTGTTGTATACAGGTATCAAAGTTATCGATTTAATTGAGCCTTATTCAAAGGGTGGTAAAATTGGATTATTTGGTGGTGCTGGTGTTGGTAAAACTGTTATTATAATGGAGCTTATCAATAATATCGCAAAATCATATGCCGGTCTTTCGGTATTTGGTGGTGTTGGTGAGCGTACTCGTGAAGGAAACGATTTGCTTCGTGAAATGATTGAGTCGGGCGTTATTAATTATGGTGACGAGTTTGTTAAAAGTATGGAAGAAGGTGGTTGGGACTTATCAAAAGTTGACCGTAAAGCACTTGAAACATCACAAGCAACATTGGTATTTGGACAAATGAATGAGCCTCCGGGAGCACGTGCACGTGTTGCCTTATCAGGATTAACATTGGCTGAGTATTTCCGTGATGGTGATGAAAAATCAGGTGGTAAAGATATTTTGTTTTTTATTGATAATATTTTCCGTTTTACACAAGCAGGTTCTGAGGTGTCAGCACTTCTTGGTCGTATGCCTTCCGCTGTGGGTTATCAACCAACACTTGCAACCGAAATGGGTGTAATGCAAGAGCGTATTACTTCAACTAAAAGAGGTTCAATTACATCAGTGCAGGCTGTTTATGTACCTGCGGATGACCTTACTGATCCAGCTCCGGCTACTACTTTTGCTCACCTTGATGCAACAACAGTATTGAGTCGTAAAATTGCTGAGCTTGGAATTTATCCAGCTGTTGATCCATTGGATTCAACATCACGTATTCTTTCTCCAGATGTTGTTGGTGACGAACATTATAATACAGCAGAAAAGGTTAAGCTAATTCTTCAGAGATATAAAGAGTTACAAGATATTATTGCAATTTTGGGTATGGATGAGTTAAGTGAAGAAGATAAACTTACCGTGCATCGTGCCAGAAGAGTGCAGCGTTTCTTATCACAGCCATTTTTTGTTGCTGAGCAGTTTACTGGTTTAAAAGGTACAGTTGTTTCAATTGAAGATACAATTAAAGGTTTCAACATGATACTAGACGGAGAAGTTGATGAGTATCCTGAGGCCGCTTTTAACTTAGTTGGTACAATTGAAGAAGCAATTGAAAAGGGTAAAAAATTATTGGAAGAAGCCCAAAAGTAATTACAAAATAAAAATTTCAAAAAATGAATCTTGAAATAATTACTCCTGATACAACAATTTTTAAAGGTGAGGCCGAACTAGTTCAGCTACCTGGAATTGATGGGTCGTTTGAAATTTTGAATAACCATGCTCCGCTTATTTCTGCCCTAAAACAAGGTAAGATAAAAATTAAAAGGAACGGTAAAGAAGAGTTCTTTGATGTTAATGGTGGCGTTATCGAAGTACTTGATAACAAAGTTCTGATACTGGCTGAGTAATTAATAATATATCCAAGTAATACTTGGTACTTTAAAACAAAAAACCCTGATAATCATTTTGATTATCAGGGTTTTTTTGGTTACTTGGTTTTTTTACCCGAACAATAAAGATCAACTGCTTTGGTTCCTTTGGGATTTCCCATTTTTGCAGCTTTATGCCAATCGGTGCAAGCCAGGTCGAGTTGTTTTGTATAAAAATATGCTAATCCTCGGTTTATTAAAGCTTCCGAATTTTGATTATCATATTTAATAGCCTTTGTAAGATCTTCGAGCGATAGCTGATATTTTTTTTGCTGACCATACATTGTTCCTCTGTTAAAAAAAAGCATACTAAAGTGTTGAGCAACTTTTTCGGTTTTATTGTAATATTTAGTTGCCTCAACAATATTACCTTTCTCGTAATTTATTAATCCGATTGCCACCAATGATAGTGAGTCGTTGGGATTTATATCTGCTGCATCGTGATAATATGAAAGCGAAAGTTCCTTTTGCCCCATATCGTAGTAAACTTTACCTAAATTGTAAAATGCTTTGGCATTACCAGGTTTATATTCTAATGACAGTTTGTAGGCTTCGGCAGCTTTATCAAGTTCGCCATCTTTATAATATGTATTCCCATTATTAAATGCTGTGCGCGCTCTTCGTAATAATAATGCGGCATCTTCATCTTCAATTGTACCACGTTCGGCCTCAAAATTACCAGATTTTGATATAATCCCGGTTAATGGATCGGCCTTTGGTTGTGTATTTTCTCTGGTTATAAGAGTAAGCCCTTCGTTTTCTAAATTCGTATTATCAAAAGTTACAGTTACTGAACTATCATTTACCAAGGTTGTTACTTCACTTTTTGCTTTAGATGTACTACTTTCTTTCGTTGTATTACCTGAATTACAGGCAAATAAAAAAGGAAGTGCCACTAGAAAAATTATTACTCTTTGCATTTGTATTTTATTTTTTTGAGATGCAAAGATAAGGGATAAATTTAATTGGTATGACAACTGACGAATAATGAAACCATTGTTTGCGGCAATGATTGAAGTGGTAGCTTGCTGAAATGTTGATGTAGATTTTGTAAGCAACAGGAGGCTGACCTAAGGAAGCCCCCGGATTGCATACAAAAACACAGCTAGCATAAAGCAACTACAAGCGTAAAGCATGTGTGCCGCCCCACTAAAAAGGTATAGTTAAATTACTCTGATTAACCACTTGTTTTTCGGTAATTAAGCACGGCCAGCCCATTTAAAACTATGGAGTACACCATAATTATAATAAACTGTTTACTAACATCAATAAACGAACTTCCTTTTAGCATCACCAATCTAATAACATCGACGTAATATTTTATGGGATTTAAATCTGATATTTTTTGAGCCCAAACCGGCATGCTCTCAATAGGTGTAAATAAGCCACTCATTAATATGAAAATTACCGAGAAAAACCAGGCAATAAACATGGCTTGCTGTTGAGTGTTGGTGAATGTGGATATGAACATGCCCATGCCAAGTATTAGTGTGAGATAAACAATTGTAAAAATGTAAAGTAGCGGAAGGCTGCCCACGGTTGGTGTGTGAAACCAAAACACGGCTATTAGTAGCCCAATTGTAAATTCGAGTACTCCAAGCACAACAAACGGGAGTAGTTTACCCAGAATAAACTGATACTTTTTTATGGGAGTTACATTTAATTGTTCAATGGTTCCTAATTCTTTTTCGCGTACAATATTCATTGAAGATAGGAAAAGAGAAATCATTGTTATTAGCAAAACTAGTATCCCTGGCACCATAAACACTTTGTAATCTAATGTTGGATTGTACCAGTTACGGTTTATTACTTCGATACCTGGAATTACATTAATTTTTGTTTTAGATGTTAGTTGTTCCTTTGAAAATTGAAAAATAATGTTTTGTAAATAATTTTGTGTTATACCAGCTTTTGCGCTATTTATTGCATCCAGAGTTACTGCTGTTTGTGTTGATTTCATGGTTGCAATATCTCTACCAAAATTTTGTGGTATTGATAGTATTACGTCAACTTTATTTTGTTTCAGTAAATCTAAACCTTCGGCATATGTGCTTACATCTGTTAAGTCAAAATAGTTGGAAGCTTCAATTTTATGAATCAAGGCAAGCGATACTGGTGACCTATCATTATCTTCAATAAAAATATTTATGTTTTTTACTTCAAAATCAGCTGCGTACGAAAGAATAAATAGCTGTAACACAGGCATTCCCAGTATAAGTCCCATCATGGTCTTATTCCGAAAGATTTGTTTGAATTCCTTTTCTACTATGTATCGTATTACTCTAAACATTATTTTGTTGTTATAATTGGCTGCATCAAAATGCTAACCTCATCGTTATGTTCATATTGCTACTCAGTCATTTATAAAAATAAACTCCTGATCATCAATATTTCACATGCCTCGACTTTAACATTTTGCTATCAGCCATTGCATGTATGGTGGGATTTGCACTTTATGTTTCAAATTAATTACAAAATATCAAAATGACCCCAACCTGGAATTTGCAAGTTATAACTTGCAACAATCTTTATTACTCTAATCTTATTTTAAATCGTTTAATACTCAATACTATTAAAAATATGGCTGTTCCAATCAATATTAATGTTTCTTTCCAAAGCACAGCTATCCCCACACCTTTAAGCATTATTGATTTTATGATTATTATAAACCATTTTGCAGGAATTATATCACTCAAATATTGCAATATAAGTGGCATACTTTCGATTGGGAAAATAAATCCCGAAAGTAATATTGTGGGTAACATCAGACCCATTAAAGATATCATCATTGCGGTTTGCTGTGTTTCAGAAACTGTTGAAATTAATATTCCAAGACTAAGTGATGTAATGATGAATAACAAAATTTCAAAACCCAAAAGCAAGCTGCTACCTTCCATGGGCATCCCGAAAACGGTAAATCCTAAAAGTAGTATTGTGCCAGCATTAAATAATGATAGTACAATATAAGGTATTACTTTACCTATTATTATAATACTGGGTTTTAATGGTGAAACCAGCAAAATTTCCATTGTGCCAATTTCTTTTTCTTTGGCAACTGTTATGGATGTCATCATTGCCGAAACCAACATTAGAATTATGGTCATCACCCCTGGAACAAACATAAATACACTTTTGTTCTCAGGATTGTAAAGCATTTTTGATTCGATTACAATTGGGATTTTTTGCACTAACCCTTTTTGCATTGCAAAGGAATTTGTTAGGCCTGTTAAATATCCGGTTAACATATTTGCCATGTTGGGGTCGGAAGCATCGGCTATTACTTGTACTGCAGTTGATTTTGTTGTGCCGATATCTTTTGCGAAATTTGCAGGAATTACAAGGGCAATTTTTATATGCCCTTTTTTAAATGATTTTTCAATTTGAGAGTAGGAGCTTAAATTTTCTGTCAAAATGAAATATCCTGATGAGGTTATTGTGTTTATGTATTGTTGCGATACTGTATTTTTTGCCAAGTCGAGGATTGCTATTTTCCCATCTTTTATCTCAGTAGTAATGGCAAATCCAAACAAAAGAACTTGCACGATGGGCATACCAAATAATATTATAAGGGTACGCTTATCGCGGAAGATATGCTTGAATTCTTTTCTGATAAAAGCTAAGAATGTTTTCATCGCGCTAGTTTTAAAAATACTTCATCCATATTTTTTGCATCAAATTGTGTCAGAAGTTCATTTAATGTTCCGATTGCCGCAATTTTTCCTTGTACCATCATTGAAATTCTATTACAATATTCGGCCTCATCCATATAATGTGTAGTTACAAATATGGTTATCCCACTTTCGGCAGCTTGATATATTAAATCCCAAAACTGACGTCGTGTAATTGGATCAACCCCGCTTGTAGGTTCATCTAAAAAAACAACTTCTGGTTTATGAAGTGTTGCCACCGAAAAAGCTATTTTTTGTTTCCAGCCCAATGGAATTTCCGAAATCAGAGTATCTTTTATATCCTCCAAACCAAGGCGCTCAATCATATCGTTGGTTCTGTCGGCAATTTCCTTTTTTGTTAATCTGTAAATCCCTCCATAAAATTTAACATTTTCTTTTAAAGTCAGGTCTTCGTAAAGCGAAAAATGCTGACTCATGTATCCAATTTTGTACTTAAGTTTATTTCGTTGAGTTTTTATGTCAAAGCCAGCAACTTTTCCTTTGCCAGATGTTGGCTCCAAAATTCCGGTAAGCATTTTTATGGCAGTAGTTTTGCCAGCTCCATTGGCTCCTAAAAAACCAAATATCTCACCTTTGTTAACATAAAAACTTATGTTGTCAACAGCCTTAAATTTTCCATAGGCACGAGTTAGATTTTCTACTTCAATTACCTTATTCATTGTCCCGAGTCATTAATTCCATAAAACTATCTTCAATATTTGCCTTAATTATTTTTACAGAAAAGTCGAAGCTGTTTTTTGAAAGAACTTCCTCAATAATTTCAATTTTATTATTGTTTAATGTAATATGGATGCTATTTCCAAACATAAAAGCCGAATTTATTTCTTCGAGTTCTCTAATCGCCACAAGTGTTCTGTAATTATCATTGGTTTTAATTTCATAAAGAGTGTGGCTAAAATTGTTGCAGATATTTGCAGGAGTGTCAACAGTTAATATGGTGCCATTTTGAATTAGAGCAATATCATCGCACATGGAGGCTTCATCCATATATGGTGTTGAAACTAGGGTTGTTAGGTTCTCATTTTTTTGAAGTTTTTTAAGATTATCCCAGAATTCTTTTCTCGAAACCGGATCTACACCAAAAGTTGGTTCATCCAGAAGTAAGATTTCTGGTTTATGAATTAAGGCACAACAAAGGGCAAGTTTTTGTTTCATCCCTCCTGATAAATCAGAAGCTCTACGATCCTTAAATGGCTCAAGCATTACATAAATCTCCTTAATCATATCGTAATTTGCCTCAATTGAGGTGTTAAATACTTTGGCAAAGAATTCCAGATTTTCTTGCACGGATAAATCCATATACAACGAAAATTTACCAGGCATATAACCTATGATTTTTCTAATTTCTTTATAATCTTTAACAGTATCAAACCCCATTAAAGTTGCAGTACCTTTGTCAGGAATAAGTAGTGTTGTCAGTATTCTGAAAAGGGTTGATTTGCCGGCACCATCAGGACCAATTAAACCAAATAGCTTGCCTTTTTTTATATTCAACGAAACATCAACAAGTGCCTTTGTTTGGCTGTATGATTTTGATATGTTTTTTATTTCTATCATTTAAAATACACGCTTGCTGGCATACCAATTTTTAAGCTTCCATCATTTTTAACATCAATTTTAATGGCATAAACCAGATTTTTTCTTTCATCTTTTGTCTGAATTATTTTTGGCGTAAACTCGGCTTGGGCACTTATCCATGTTATTTCTCCTTCAAAAGTAATTTCTCCTTTCCCGGAGTCAACATGAATGTTTACCACTTGACCAATTTTTATTTGCGAAAGTTGTGGCTCAACAATATAGGCTTTGAGTTTCAGCATATTCATATTTTGAATCTGATACAATGGCTTGCCGGGACCAACAAATTCAAATGGTTCAACATATTTTACTAATACAGTCCCCTCGATGGGGTTAACAATTATGCATTTTTGAATTTGGTCATCAATTTGATTTACTTGAGCATCCAACGAAATTATTTTGCTTAGCACAGAAGCATTTTGGGCCCTAACGCTTGAAATTTGTTGTTCTGTAACATTAACTAATCCTTGAATCTCATCAAACTGCTTTTGCGTGGCCGACCCTTCGGAGTACATTTTTTTTATTCTATCCAAATTTGTTGTTTGAACTTGTTGTTGTTGTTCGAGTATATTAATTTGTGATAGCACACTCTGCGATTGTGAGATGATGCTGCCATATGAAGCCATAATAAGCTCCTTTTTTAAATATAATTGTGTTGAGTCAATTACTCCAACAACGGTATTATTTTTTATTAAGTCACCTTCATTTATGGTGAAAGAAAGTAATTTTCCTGCACTTTCTGCCGATATAGTTGTGGCATCACTTTCAAAGTTACCATTGGCATCAGCTTTATTTTTGTTTTCATTGCATGAGCTCAGAAAACTTATTGTAATTAATAATAGTAGTGTATTTTTCATTTTTGTAATTTTATTATGGATAAATTAAATCACCCCACAAAGAATATTCATCTTCCTCATGCCCTTTTAAATAAACGTAAAAATTAACATTATTTCCTGTGAAGTTTATGAAAGAATATTCAAACTCGAATTCACACATACAGAAGCATATACAGCCAGTTGAACATGTATCATGAATGTAAATATTTACATCTTTATCATGAATAACAAGAGAGTCATATAGCGATCCGCAACAATTATAATTCATAATCACATTTAATAAAAGCGAGTCATTTTTTAACGTATAATAAAGTGTATCACGTGTTCCATAGTGTGTATTTTTAGTTGAGTCAATAGGGTTGTCTATAAAACATCCCTTATATTCTGTTTTTGATAACGCAAATAGTTTAGCATCATTACTCTTCGAACAACTTACAATAATTACTACAAAAATTGTCAGTATTGTAATAACTATCGTTGTTTTCATGAGTTATATGTTTTTAAGTAAATGACTATTTGTTTCTTTGTAGGGCGAAGTATTAAGTGTAATTGCGGTACCCTTTAATACTTTACTCCTTGTAAATGCTTAAGGGAAATTTCTTTTTGTATAAATTTTATTCTATTTATTTCTAAAGTTTGTTGTGCTATTTTAAGGTCATTAAAATCTTTTAAATAATCGTTGGACGTAATTGTACCGTTTTTGAATTTTGACCAAGATGAATTTTTTATCTCTTCTTTTATTGTAATTATTTGAGCATCTATTTCAATTTGACTTTGAATATTAAGCAAGTCTATTTTTAGTTTTTCAATTTCCAGTGTATTTTGTTTTAAAAAGATTTGTTTGTTTACGTTTATTACTTTTTGCTTGATTAAGGATTTTTCCTTTTGTTTATTATATGTACCCCAGTCAATAATATTCCACGATAAGTTTAATCCAACCATTCCGTAAGGATGCAAATCTGTATCCATAAAATTGTAACCTGGTCGGCCATAGCCACCATTTGCAAAAAGTGATAATTTTGGAAACTTATTTCTAAATTCCATTTCTAAACTCGCCTGATTAATAATTTCTTGAGCGCTAAATATTTTAAGTTGAGGTATTGTTGATGATACATATGTTTGTTTTTCAGGAACTTGAAAAATTGTTAAGCTGTTCAATTTCAGCCCTGTAAGTACTGCTAGCGAATTAATTATATTTAGTTGTGTAGCCTCTGTATCAAGTAGCTGCTTATCTATCTTTAATTGCTCGGCAATTAATTTATTTAGCTCCGAAACCAGTACTGCACCATTG
>JASFZK010000088.1:0-45304 GCA_045267845.1 Bacteroidota bacterium
AGAACAGCACCATTCCAATCAGGCATCATCCATTTCCCAGCAAGCAAATTTGCAAACTTGTCAGCACCTTCAATTTGCTTTTCCGACCAAAAACTAAGATAGTAATATGGTTCATTAATCATACTATCAGGAATTGCAAATCCAATACCAATTGTTTGTGTAGCTTCTCCAGTATCATTTTTTTTGACTACATAAAAAGCTCCTGTATCGAAATGGTGTGGCCAAATTCGAATTGCTTCATCTTGATTAAATAACTGAGCAACTTCGTTAAGAACAATTTTGGCATTATGCCTATATTTTGCATTTTCGGTAAAGTCATTCGGGTTAACTTGTGTAAAAACTGCACCATTATCAAGTACATGTTTTGGGATTTCATAATGTAATTCATTTTTAAAATCAGTTACATTAACTCCCAAATCAGCAAGATTTTGAGCTAATTCGTTAAACACTGTATTCTTATTCTTTCCTTCTAAAACAATTAGCTTCTTTTCCGTATTATCCTTATTTATTATACTTAGTTGCTGATTTATAATATCTAGAGATAGTCTAAACCCATTCTGCATTTCATTACCAACTAAGGTGTTTTTTCCGAATACGAACTCCATATTTGTATTACTATCATCAGATTCTTGAAAAATTAAATGCTTCCCAACCAAGGCAATAAATTGTGCTGCGTGATGCTGTTGTTGTAGTGCTTTGTTCAAATCATTATTAAAATCCAATGATTGAAGTTTCCAAGTATTATTTATTGTTTCCATGACAACTATATTTTATTTAGTTATTTCTACGCCATTCCAAAAAGCAACATAATCTTTAATTTTACTCGCCAGTGGCGAGGGGGTGATGTAATACCATGCTGCATCTTTATTGGTTTCCCCATCAACTATTACATCATAATACGATGCAGTTCCTTTCCAAGGACAAATTGTTTGGGTTTTACTTTTTGAGAGTAACTCTATATTTACAGATCCGATTGGGAAATATTTATTTCCTTCGAGACTAAGCGTTGTATCGCTTTCGGCAATTACTTTGCCATTCCATATTGCTTTCATTCGTAAATTTTTTAAGGTTTTAATTTCCATAGTGAATTCACAAAATATTGTCGTTTATCATAGTAATTCCTGACAATCTCAAATCCTGAATTATTTGCTAAATCAGCTATCATCTCTAGGTCGTACTTTTGTGACATCTCCATAAAAACAGGCTCGTCCTTATAAAATGAAAATGTACGGTTAAGAGTTGATATGTCGACAATTTGCTTCTTTAAACTGTATATATAACTCTTAGCGGTACCCGATTGTTCATCATAAACCTCTTGGTGCTTAAAATTCTCAATTTTAAAATTTGCACCTAATTCATCATTAATTCTTCGCAGAAGATTTAAATTAAATGCTGAGGTATGCCCATACGGGTCATTATAAGCATTAAGAATAATTTTAGAATTCTTTTTCATGTCAAAACCAATAAACACCTGATCTTGAGGGTCCAAAACTCGCTTAAGGTGAGTTAAAAAATCTAGTGAAACTTCCCTACTAAAGTTTCCAATATTGGAACCAAGAAAAAGGACTATCTTTTTTAAATAACCATTAACCTTAATATCACTAATTAAATCAAAATAATCACCAATAAGTCCATCAACTTTCAAGGTTGGGAGTTCATCTTTTAACTCACCAACGAGCTTTTTTACAGCATCTTTAGAAATATCAATGGGTAAATATTTAAAATCTACTTTTTGATTTAAAAAGTGGTTTAATAGGACCTTGGTTTTTAGTCCGTCTCCAGCTCCAAGTTCTAACAACTCAAATCGTGATTGCCCATTGGCAAAATCTGATAATATCTGCTGTTTATTATCTTTGAATATCTCAAACTCACAATCAGTAAGATAATACTCAGGCATTCGCATAATATCCTGAAATATCTTACTTCCTTTGTCGTTGTAAAAATATTTTGATGACAAAAATTTTTGCTCAGACGATAGGCCTTCGAGAACATCATTTCCAAATTGTGTACGAATATTTATTTCTTTCATGATTTAAATTACTCAGTTTTTGGAATTCCTGTTTCATATGGATTTTCTGGGTTATTACTCCACTCAAACCACCCTCCATCAAACACTGATACCCTTGGCCAACCCATCAACCAAGCATTATAAAATGCTTCACTTCCGCGCCAGCCAGTTCCACAATAAAAGGCAAGATGTTTATCGGGTGTTATCCCAACTTCTTTCCAAATTGCTACTACCTCATTAGCTTCACGGATGGTATGATCAACATTTCTGTAGTTTTCCATATGATAGGCATCAGTACCACAGTTGCCAAAAATAGCACCTGGGATACGTCCCTTTTTCTTGATGTAATTATAACCACTTACTTCACCAATATATTCAGGCCAACTCCTAACACAAACTATATCAGCATCAGTGGCAGCTATCATTTGTTTTGCTTCGGGCACATCCACGGCAAGCTCTGGTTTTACTGGTATCGATACTCCAAAGTCAGCAACAGCATTCTTAACAACATCATCGGTACTTATTTCATATCCAGCATCTTTCCACGACTGAAAACCTCCATTAAGTATTCTAACATCCTTTACTCCAGCATACATCATAATAAAGGCATTTCTAATGGCCCCAATATGACCAGCGGCACTTCCCGGAAACGCATCATCATTATTTGGCGTCATAAATTTACCATAAAGAATAACGGTTGTATCTGCTGTAATTCCGTGCTTCTCAAGAGCAGCTTTAAGCTCTTTTGGAGATCGTCTGTTCCATGTTTCTGGGGCTTCAAGAGCTAATGTATCCATGTCGATTGCCCCTGGAATATGTCCACTTAAATATGCATCCCGATTACGGTAATGAGCGTGAACAATTACATATTTGTTGTTCTTGTAACTTGCGGGTGTCCCTCCTGAAATTAGAGTGTTTACCCACTCAGGATAAACAAGATTATTGTACCTCTCTAGATTTTCCAATTGTAACTTTTCATTACCAGACCACTCATCAACAAAATAATTATAGGTGTTTACATCATTGTAGCCAGCACGAATAAAAAGCTGTGCAACTTTTTCAGAATCCTCCACAGAGTAGCCATAAATAACTATTTTGTTATCAGGTAATATACCTTTTGATCTTACAATTTCAATCCAGTCGATGTATCTTGTCCAGCTAACAGGAAGACTCCTTGCTCCGGGAATGTGCCCTCCTCTTAATTCATTATGCATTTTCCAGCCGTTGTATGCATCAACTGGTCTGACATCAACAATTATATTACTCTTATTATTTCCAGCATCTATAAGTTCTTCTGTTGTAATTTGTTTTATTTTCAAAATACTAAATTATTTAATTATTAATTTATTTTGATATCAAATGTACCATTTTATGAATACAAAAATTGTGAACTATATCACAATGTTAATTCACATTATTCTCAGGTGTATAATCCATATCCGATTGAGGAAGGGGTGATTTAGGCTTAATTAAAACGCGTAACGATTGATCATAAGTGAAATAACTAAACGTCCAATTCATAAAAACCGATAGCCTGTTTTTAACTCCTACAATAGTAAAAAGATGCACAAATGACCAAAGAACCCATGCAAAAAAACCTTTAAGTTTTCCGTAAGGGAGATCAGCTACAGCAAGGTTGCGCCCAATTGTTGCCATCGATCCTTTATCAGTATACTCAAACTCCTTTGGTTTTAATCCAGCCTTAAGCTTATGCAGATTATTCGCCAAAAAATTAGCTTGTTGAATTGCAACCTGAGCAACTTGAGGATGTCCGTTTGGATATTTTGCTGTTTCCATAATACACAAATCGCCGAGAGCATATATATGTTTATATCCAATTACTCTATTATATCTATCAACGCGAATACGACCTCCTCTGCCAAAGGATTCCTCTTTAAGTCCTATTACCGAATTTGCTTTTACACCAGCAGCCCAAACAACAGTTTTTGTTGCAATAGTACTGCCGTCAGATATTTTTAAATACGAACCATTATAATCTTCAACCCTTGTATTTAGCTTAACTTCAACACCAAGTTTTTCGAGATATAATAGTGCATTTTTTGATGATTGATCAGACATTCCGGCAAGTAAACTGGGTGATGCTTCAAAAAGTACTATCCTCATCTTGCTTAAATCAAGTTCGGGATAATCTTTGGGGAAAATATATTTCTTCATTTCAGCCAATGCACCACATAATTCAACTCCAGTTGGGCCTCCACCAACCAAAACAATATTCATGTATTCGCTAATTTTATCCTGGTTCGTTTGGAGTAATGCCTTTTCAAAATTCTCGAGTATGGTATTTCTAATTAAAATAGCATCAGAAGCTGTTTTCATGGAAAGTGCATGTTGTTCAATATTTTTCTGACCAAAAAAATTAGTATTTGCACCAATGGCCAATACAAGATAGTCGTATTTTATATTGCCTATGTTTGTGGATATCTCCTTTTTATCAGAAAATATTTCTGTTAATTCGGCAATCCTGAAATGGACATCGTCGTCATTCTGTAATATCTTTCGTATGGGAAATGATATTGCACTGGGCTCCAAACCAGCAGTAGCTACCTGATATAACAATGGCTGAAACTGATGAAAGTTATTTTTATCAAGGATAACTATTTGAAACCCATCACAGCCAATTTTTCGCATAAGCTTTAACCCTGCAAAACCGTTTCCCACAATTATTACTCTTTTTTTGTTGTTTTCAGATATGTTAGGTATATATTTTTCTAGTTTCATTTACAGTTATTTTATGACAAAGTTATAAAGATTGTAGCAAAAAAAACTCATAAGTATAATAGCCTTATGAGTTTTTTTAAATAATTACACATTAATAACAATCCTTAAAACACAATTAGCTTTTTAGTAATTGAACTTGAAGACCCAACATTGATACGAATATAATATATTCCTGCCGATAGTTTATCAACATTCATTGAAGTATTTGACTGGCCCACTGGCAATTGAAGATTCAATACCGTTTGAACCACCTTACCTGTAATACTTATTACATCAATAACTACTGTTGCCTCTTTTTCAAGATTAACACTTATTGTTGTATTTCCACTTGCGGGATTTGGATAAATAACCACATCGTTATCATTTAAGGCAATGCTGTTATCAATACCCGATATTACCATGTTTAGTTCAGCTTCGGTAGCAAATACTGGTGCTAACTGATCAGGCTGTTCGGTAAGAAATGGAATACCATCACCGTCTGAATCATTTCCTGTTTCGCCAGATGCATCAAATTCTGCCAATTGCATTGAATTAGCAACTTTTTTGAAAAAGCGAGTATAGATTGCAGCTGCTTCACTATATCCACCAACTAACGCAGCTTCACGTAAGGCTCCAGTAACAACCGCAAAATTTAATGGTGTATATGTTGCGATATCATTATTCAATTCAGTCTTAAATGCCATCATTTGAGGAACATAATAGTTTGCTATCAAATAATCATAGGCATTGTTGGCTGCAACTAGATAATCTTCATTACCTGTAAGGCTGTAAGCAGCATATAATCCACGGGCAGCAGCAGCTTGTGCAACAGATGTTTTAACTGAAGTTATGGGACCTTGGTTAAGTGTGTATCCATTATAATAACCACCCGTTGCATCTCTTAACGAATTCATAACGAACGAACTCTGTGCGTTAAGTGCATCTAGTGCCATCTGCTCCAAAGGAGTTGATGCGAATTCTTCAGTCATTTTTGCCAATACCATAATCAAATAACCAGCTTCAAATGTACTAATTTCATCACCTGGAGTTGGAATACCACCAGACAAGCCTGAAGTATTAATAAACGTTCCATTTACCATATCGAAGTGCATGGCCATCAGATTCATAAAAATTACTTTACTAGTTCCCTTCATCAAATCAAACGGACCTGGCATTCCTGTTTGTGACATTGGTGCAGGGAATGGATTACCATCAAATACAGTGTGATAAGCTAAATGTGCTTCATCACTATTATTTTCAGGGTCCATCATATTTTTATAATTTAGGGTTCCGTATAGATAAGATAGCTGATCAAAAAGATCACTACTTGCATCAACAATTGTAAGGACATCTGCTTTTGGAGGCATCATAGGACCAACTATTGTTTCGGTCACACCTATTCTATGTGGGAAATATTTAATCCCATTTACTGGGTCATAAGTTGCAGGGTCGATGCTTACAAACTCTGTTCCATCATATGCAAGAGAGTTAATCAAAAACATTGTTTTATTAATAGATTCGGCTGTAAGTATCTGGCCAATAAAGCCATCTAGGTTATTACCACCGTAATATACATTATTAAAAGGATCAAAATTAGGACTTCCAACAGAGTCTGGTGAAACAGTTCCATCAGGATCAATACCATTATCATCACTATCATGAAATGCACCAAGCATATCCTGCGCCCAAAAATATTGTTTAACCAAGGATTGACCCATTGCACCAGGACTCAAGGTTTTGTCCATCAAATCTCTATCCCATCTCAAAGTTGAAAAATCCATTTGAAAATCATCAGCAACAGCTTGTGGTAAATGTGGATCGCCACCTTCAAAATCAGCAAATTGTGGCCATGGATTCGCAGGTGCCATTTGGTTTGCAAGCATACCAAAATGCATAATATTTTTCATTAACTCATCATCTTCTTTAAATCCATTCGGAGTTCCACCAGTAAACGAACCATCAAAATCATCAGGCTCCATGGCTGCCATTTGAGCAATCATTGGGGCCCACATCATATGAAGTCCAAGTCCAGAACGTGAGATTACAGTACCAAGCAAGTATCTTGAATACTCATAATTTTCGATACCTAAAGTGTAAGAAATAGAATCGGGACTATTTAAATCCATTGGATCTAGTAAGTCAAGATCATAACCCAATTCTTCTGCAAAAGGTTCGCCACTTTCAAACATTTCGTTGGCAAGCAACATTTGGTCTCTTGTATCAAAATAATCAGTTGAAGTTACTACAACTTGAGCTTGTGAAATTGTAACTGCAAGAAGTATTGTTAAGAATAAAGTAATTTGTGTTTTCATCATTTTTGTTTTAAATTATTAAATAAATTTCTGTTTAATTTGTAAGTCGCAGAGTAATTTACATCCTGACATAATTTTGAAATTAATTTGTTAATTAACTGTTATTATGTCTTTTAAAAATACTTTCGGTAAGTATATAAAACAAAAAGCGCAATTGTTTTAACAACAATTGCACTTTAATTTGTCAATATAAACTTAGTACTAATTTGTGTCGATTTGTTCTTTTATGGCTTTACGCTGATTAATATTCAATAGTAAATAATGGCAGCGATTATTAATATTACGAATTCGTTACTTCAATTTTTTTGATAGTAAATAATCCAAGCTAATCCTACCTGACCCAAATGAGATTAGGGTAAATAACATAACAATATAGGTAACAACAAATTCAGCTCCATTTTGCAAAACAACAAAACTGCCTTTTTCAGTTAACCAACTATAATTACCATGTTCTTTTAAAATTCCCCTTGCCAAGTCTAAGCGTTCAGCTACACCAGGGTCAGCCGATGAACTTGCAATAGCTAACCAGCCATGATCGATATGCACTGTGAAATAAGCCATCAACATCACAAAAACCAGTGGAATTGAGATAAGCCTTGAGCCAAGTCCTAGCACAAGTAAAACAACACCTACAATTTCAACTGAGGCTGCCATGTAAGCATTAAGTTCTGGGAATGGAAGACCAAGCCCCCAATCAGGATTACCAAACCATGCTATAGTAGCATCCATATTACCCCACTTTTCCATTGCCGGACCAAAAAAAGCATAAGCTAACAATAGCCGTAGAAATAATAATGGTAGGTCTCCTGAATAATTTGTCAGCCAATCAGAGGCTTTTTTGTACATTTTTAATATTTTCATCTTTCTTAGTTTTAGATTGTTATAAATATTTTATTAACTAGTTTGTTTATAATTTTTATGAACTAGAATTCTGCACCAAAGCATCAAGTATTTCCTTTACCGATGATCTTTTTTTATAATCATGGTCGAATTGTCTCCAAATAATTTTTCCATTACTATCAATTATATATGTAGCTGGTATTGGAAGTCGTTGCGATTCATCAGAATGTGTATTTTTAAGATTCCCTCTCAAAATTACATTGTAAGTAAATAATTGCATACTCGATGGGTTGAAATTTACATCATAAGCTTCAGCAATTTTATAGTCCTCATCATAAAGCAAAGTAAATTCGGCTTCGGATTTTGTGGCCATTTTATCGAGATATTCAGGCTTTTCCGGCGAAATTGCGATGACACGTGCCCCACTCTGTTCAATCATTTTTAAACTATCCTGAATTGAAGCCAAATGTTTATTACAAACAGGGCACCAGAAACCACGATAAAATATTAGTACTACAGGGCCTTCTTTAATTGCCTCGTTGAGCGAAAATATTGAGCTATCTGCATCAAGTGCTTTAAACATAGGAGCATTTTCACCAACAGCTAAACCATGTGCATCTGTTACTATTTTTTCTGTTTGACTTTTTAATTCAGTTATCATAAGAATGAAGATTAGTGATAATATTAGTGTCTTTATTATTTTCATAAGATTACATTTATTGATTTCACGTAATTAGTACGTAAAAAGAAAAATCCTGACAGACAGGACACAGAAACAATAATTTATTGCTTGCATTTCGATAAATACCAATGATTAATTCACTGAATTTTAAACTATTAAACACATGTTTTATTTGGGTAATAAGGGGGGGGGAAACTAAAATACCATCAACTATAATACAGTTGAGTTAGGTATTTTCAATCAGGTACTATTAATAAAATAATGGGGGAATTTAAAATAAGGAAACAAGCCTAGCCTTCAATTTTTTTAATAATTGAACTTTTAAGCTGTGTCAAATCAACTTCTATTTTCTTTGAGTCAAGATCTTTAAAATTTGTAATGGCCTTTTCAATAAAATAATTTTGCTTTTCATAATTACTACAGGCAGTGCACATGGATTTATGTACTCTCAATTGCATTTTTTCAATAATTGAAAGCCTAAATTGCATCTTTTTCTCAATAAGCAAGGTAGCTTTCAAACAGGAGAGAAACAATATATGCATTAATTTTTTCATTCGATTAATTATCTTGGAACCAGTTATTTTCTATACACTCGCGCAATTGTAATTTAGCACGATGCATTATCTGCCAATAGTTAGAAGGAGTGATTCCTAATTCCTGACAAATTTCCTCACCTTTTTTACTCATTAAGTATTTTAGCTTGACACTTAAACTCCATTTTTCGGGTAGAACTTCAATACATTCTTTAAGTACCTCATTAAAATCAACATTATCAAGTAAATGACTATCATCAATATCCCAATTCCCAGGCATTTTATTTAACAGCCATTCGCCATCTTCATTAAAAAATTTAGAAACAGAGTGAGTATCATAATTAAAAGGCCGTACTACCTTTGCTCGGTAATAATCAATAATTTTATATTTAAGAATTGAAAATAACCATGTTTTTGGTGAACTATCACCCTTGAAAGAATCAAACTTTTCGGTAGCAGCCAAAAAGGTATCCTGTACCAGATCCTTTGCTAATTCAGTGTCGGACACTTTATATGATGCCCATGAAAATAGCTCATCAGTATACTGATTAACCAATTGAGCTATATTAATCTTACTTTGATTTTTCATGTTAATTATAAGGTCACCGAAAGAATTACAAAACTAATAAAGAAACTGGTTTTATTGTAGCATATTTCCAATTTTAATCCCGAAATAAATAGTTCGAGGGTTTATTGGGCCATAAATGTAACCGGGATCACGATCAATACCTTTATCAAAATCATTTTGATATGAATTGAAAATATTTTTAACACCGGCAAATAGCTGCATGCTTGCTCCATTTATTTTTGTTGTGTATTGAACTTTAAATCCCAAATCGTAAAATGAACCAGTTTTTATGAGCTCACCAACCTTGGGATTAGAAGCCTTTACTCCAAAATAAGGCACAAGCATTGAGCCCGTATAATTAAATGTTGACGAAACAT
The DNA here is from genome assembly GCA_045267845.1 of Bacteroidota bacterium. Taxonomy (GTDB): domain Bacteria; phylum Bacteroidota; class Bacteroidia; order Bacteroidales; family F082. Next base: position 10,039 of record JASFZK010000088.1, read on the forward strand.
ACCAAGCTTTAGATAAATTCCAATCGGCAGCAAAATAGCCATAGTAATTTGGTGTTCGCAAAAAAGCAGTTTCATTAAACTCCTGAGCTTCTTCGTATCTGTTTTGTTGTAATGTTGCTCCTGCCTTAATTGAAAAATTATACGTCGTTACAACATTTAATTCTAAGTTTACACCACTAACAATGGCTCCTTTTTCAGCATTAATACGTGTGTAAATAACTGTCCCATTTTCATCAGGTTCACCATAGGTATTTGTAAACGGATTATTTAATTTAGTGTAAAAAGCTTCAATTAGCAAACCAGTAAAAAGCTTTCCCAGTTGCTTGTTAAAATCTAAGGAAGCCATCATACTATAACTTGTTTCTTGTTTTAGATTTGGATCATTATGATGAATCACCCTGCGTGAACCAGATGTTTCGATGTGCAAATCTTCATCAAATATTTGCGGAGCCCTGTATCCTTGCGAATAACTCAATCGGGCTTGCAAGTATTCTTTAACATCATACAGAAAATTAATTCTGGGGATAATAACATCTCCTGTTGTTGCTTCCTTGTCCACAATCGTATTATCGGTTACCTGATAATGATCGTAGCGAAGACCAAGAGTTGTTTGAAGTCTGTTAATTGTAAGCTCATACTGCCCGAAAATACTTGATGTTGATGTTTGTTGGTCAGCAATGGTGACATTGTTAGTATGTGGAATATACTGGATTGTATCATCAACTATAACTGCATTATCAATATCTAGATAACCAAGCTTTACATCCTTAAGCCATTCGCCACGGGTCTCAATGCCAATAATGGTTTTTGATTGTCCAAAATCAGCATTGTAAGTAACACCAAAATTATAGGTGGCATTATCAGTATTTCCATAATCCTTAAGAGATTGGTTAGCCCCATAATACGAATCTCTATCAATAAACTGACCGGCAGCAAAAATTGAAAGCATATCATTTTTACGAAAAAACTGATCGAATGTAAGTGCAGTTGTAGTGAGGTTGTGCTCAACCGCTTCTGCAATGCCGGCTTCGTGTACAGGATAATCAAATTTATCGCCACCACGGCGCTTTTCACGGATATTAAAAAAGTCTAATGCAAGTTTATTTCGTGAGCTAAAACGATGAAACAAGCGTGAGCCTATGGTTGTATTAAGCAGTGATGCGATTTCCGAAAAACTATCATTGTTAGCATCAAATGGCTGGCGATTTCTATAAAAACCATACACTGCCATTCCAGTTCTATTATCAGAAGAAACAAGTGATGCGTTCATATTGATGGAGTTATCCATAGCCGGACTGCCTGATCCATCAACTCCAACCCCTATAAAGCCACTATTAATTCCAAATTCATAGGTATTACTTATGGGATCTTTTAGTATAAGATTTATGGTACCTGCAATGGCATTACTACCATAAAGTGCCGATCCACCGCCTCTGATAACTTCAACTCGCTCAATCATATTTGTGGGGATAAGTTCTAGTCCATAAACTCCGGCAAGTCCGCTAAAAATTGGGCGGCTATTTATTAAAATTTGAGAATAAGAACCTTCCATACCATTCATTCGAATCTGCGTAAATCCACAATTTTGACAATCATTTTCCATGCGTAGTCCAGGGCAAAAATTTAGTCCTTCACTAAGCGTAACCATATCGCCTGTTTTAAATATTTTATTGCTTATTGTATTTACTATGGTTGATGATTCGGTACGATTTTTTTCGTTTCTGTCACCAGTTATCACAACCTCATCCAAGCCTAGGACATCCTCCTCAAGTTCAAATTTTACACTAATTGTTAAATCTTCTTTGGTTGTAATTATCTTTTCTACCGTCTTATATCCAACTGACTGGACTCGTACTGTTAACTCACCAATGGGTAGATTAATCATTATGTAATGACCAGTTTCGTCGGTTGTAGTTCCAATTGTAGTTCCCACAATACTTATTGTAACGTATGGAATATGCTCACCTAAGCATACAACATGCCCAACAATATTAGCATCAGTATTATTTTTTTGTGCCTTCGCAGATACTATTATGGCTAAAACCATCAGGGTTATTAATATGAATTTATTCATTTGTAAAATATTTGGAATAATTATGGGGGAAAAGCTGATTTGAATAGGTAATAATCACATTTATTATGTCGAATGAGTCAAAGTAAAAGTTGATGATATTTGTATAACAGGCAAACAATTCAACTACACAAATTGCAGACAATATTCAATGCGAAATTATTTAAGGAAAAAAATAGTTCTAGCTTTTAGGAGGTGCTCTGCCGATATCAAGTGAATATTCATTTGACAATTCCAGCTCAACATTTTGAGTTACAAAATATTCAAGATATACAATTGAAATGGCTCTTAATTCAGATTGAATATCAATGGTACAAAAACCATTACTTGAGAGTAATAACAACTCGATTTTTGAATGATGGTGATTTTTGTAAGGTTTATTATCACTTTGTTTGCTGAAAGGATGAGCATGTGAAATAACGGCACCATTTGTAGTAACATGCGAGTGATAAAATAATGAATTATTGACTAGTATAAATCCATAGCTGATCAGTAATAAAAATACTGAAAAATTTATAATACTATGCTTATTCCTATTCAACATTATGCGACAAAATTATGCAATATCAAATCATAATTACGTACCTATAATTAGGTATTATAACAACTTTAGCAGAAATAAATTTTGGTAAAAAAGCAAAAGCCGACATTGAGGTGCCGGCTTTTGTATACTATAATCAAAAGATTAATTTATGTTGCTTATTCAACAACTTCCTCAAAAACAGGAGGGTCAGTTTCTTCAATTACGATAGGGGTTGTTACTGGTTTTTCAGTAACTAACGTCATTTCTTCAATTAGATTAGTTGCTCCGGCAAACTTATCAACGATAAACAATACGTAACGAATATCAACATTAATTGTGCGTTGTAACTCGGGTTCGAATGCGATATCGCCACTCATGGCTTCCCAGTTGCCGTCAAAGGCAAGGCCAATTAATTCGCCATTACCATTAATAACAGGACTACCTGAGTTACCACCGGTTATATCATGATTTGTTAAAAAACAAACTTTCATAACATCACCTTCACCATATTGTCCAAAATCTTTTGCTTCATACAATTCTTTAAGTTTTGCTGGAACAATGAATTCCCAGTTATCAGGATCTTCTTTTTGCATAATACCATCCATTGTTGTAAAATACTCATAATGAATTGCATCTGCAGGGTAATAATCCTGAACTGTACCGTATGAAAGACGCATAGTAAAGTTTGCATCAGGTGAGTAGTTTTTATCAGGATTCATAGCACGCAAACCTGCTATATACAAACGATGTCCTTTTGCAAGTTTATCATTTGCATCATTAACTTTTGCTGAGTTTTCACGATAAGTGTTAAAAAATGCATTAACAGCTATCATCGCTGGGTCTTTTTTTAATTTCTTTTTGTTTGGATTACTTAAAAATGCTTCGACTTTATCCTTGCTTCCAAATATCGATTTACGAAACATGTAATCAGCGTATTTATTGTAGTTACCTTTGAATTTCTTATCCATTTTAGTCAAATACTCAGGCTGTTGACTAATTGGTACATCTGCATGATACATTTCCATCATTACAGCAAATAAATTATGATCAATGGGTTCGTTATAATCTTTAAAATAACTATCAACTCCATTTTTCAGTCTATTTACAACCTTGTCAATGTCTTCTTGTGTTGATTCCTTATCATTAAGCACTTTACTGAGTCTGCTATATCTGTATGCATAGCCTAATATTTCTGAACCACGATATATGGCTTCACGAAAATATGTATTTGCCAATGCATATTCACCAATCACATCGTATGCATCACCAATTAAAATAAGTGCATCACCATAAACCATTTTTTGTTTAGGATTGGTATTTAACCAATTTTGAAATTCAGCTTCTTCTTGTTGCTTTTTCTCTTTTACTTTAAGACGCTTCAACCCTTTGGTTTGACCGATAAAGTATTTCCAGTAGTTTGCTGTGTGGGCATGCTTGGTTGCATATTGTAAACGAACAGCTTCATCTGCATCCATACCTTCACGAAAGGTGGCAAGTTTTTCTTCACGTATTTTTACTACTGAAGGATTGGTAGTACTTATGGCCAAATCAACACCAAATGACGATAAAAATCTATCAGTTCCACCTGGGTAACCCATGATCATTGCAAAATCATCTTTCTCAACGCCAGCAATATTTATTGGCAAGAAATGCTTTGACTTTAGAGGTACATTTTCCTCAGAATATGTAGCAGGTTTTCCATCGGGAGCTGTATAAACTCTAAACATTGAAAAATCGCCTGTATGACGAGGCCACATCCAGTTATCAGTATCAGCACCAAATTTACCAATTGACTCAGGAGGAGTACCTACCAATCTAATATCAGTAAATGTTTCATAAACAAAAAGGTAATACTCGTTTCCGCCAAAAAATGAAACAACCCTTGCACTTAAGTGTGAATCTTTTGTTGTGAAATCGGTAATATGTTTTATGTGCGACGCAATTATACTATCCCTTTCTGTTTCAGACATCTTAGGTGAAATACCCGCAACTACTTTATAAGTAACTTCCTTCATATAATCAAGAAACTTAACAGTTAGCCCCTCAATTGGAATTTCCTCACCCTTATTCATTGCCCAAAAACCATCATCAAGATAGTTTGCTTCGGGAGTACTCACCTTTTGAATTGAACCATATCCGCAATGATGGTTTGTAAGTAACAAACCTTCGGGTGAGATAATTTCACCTGTACAACCTCTGCCAAAAATTGTAATGGCATCCTTCATACTCGAATTGTTAACATTGTAAATATCCTCTGCGGTTAGTTTCAAACCCATCTCTTGCATTTCTGCAATGTTTTTGTTTATCAGTAAAGGAATCCACATTCCTTCATCGGCCTTTGATGCAGGATTAAATCCTAACATTATGGCAATGATTGCTATTAGTAATTTTTTCATTTTAAATATTATTATTTGATTTTAAATTAATTCTAATTCTATTATTATACAAATTTATCACCTTTTGCTTCTCGTACATCATCCACAAATTGGCGAATCTGTTGCTCTTCTTCTTTGCGGCAAACCAGTAATGTATTTTCTTCCTCAACAACTATATAATCATCTAATCCTTGAAGCACAACTAATTTTTCATCAGGTATATTAACGATGCAGTTTTTAGTATTGTACAACATTACATTTTTTCCTACAACAGTATTTTCATTTTCATCTTTTTCTCTGATGGTGTAAAGTGAGCCCCATGTTCCCAAATCCGACCATCCGAAATCAACAGCCAATGTGTAAACATTTTTTGCTTTTTCCATGATACCATAATCAATGGAAATATTTTCGCAAACGGCATATGTTTCCGAAATAAAAGCCTCCTCCTCATCGGTATTATATTTTCCAACACCTTTTTCAAATAGTACATCCACATCACTAAGTAAATCTGTAAAAGCTCCCATTATACTTTTTAGTGACCAGATAAAAATCCCTGAGTTCCATAAAAAATCACCACTTGCAAGAAATTCTTTGGCAACTTCGATGGTTGGCTTCTCGGTAAATTTTTTAACCTTATACATTGGAACATCATCTGCGAAAGCATTTTGCTCCAAATATTGAATATAACCATATCCGGTGTCAGGTCGACTTGGTTTAATACCCAACGTTAGTAGCCAATCATTTTCCTCAGCTGCTTGCAGTGCTGTTTTAATATTTGCAACAAACTCATCTTCTTTAAGTATAATATGATCAGAAGGCGCAACAATAACCATTGCGTTTGGGTTTTCCTGCTTTATTTTGTAGTTAGCATATGCTACACATGGCGCAGTATTTCGGCGCGAAGGCTCACATAAAACCTGATTTTCTTTTAGTTCTGGTAACTGCTCCATTACTAAATCTTTATAGATTTCGTTGGTAACAACGAGGACATTTTCAGGAGGACAGATATTAGCAAATCGCTCAAAAGTAAGTCTGATAAGAGTTTTACCCACACCAAGAACATCAATAAATTGTTTTGGGCGTGAAGTTTTACTCATTGGCCAAAAACGGGCACCAACTCCGCCAGCCATTATTACACAATAATTATTCTTATTCATATCCATTTTTGATTTAATAACTATGTTTGATGTTCTATATTTAATGTTCTGTTATTTAAAAAAACAATCTCAACCTATCATTCCTAAAAAAGGGTCATCAAAAATACAAAACTCCTTGTTATAATGCATATAAATTAAAAAATATAATTTGTAATACTCTAATTTCTAACCTCCACAACAGATGCTAAAGGGTGGAATAAATATTGCTTTTTGTTTTTAATATTAAGGCATAAATAACGTATTCTTCGCTTTTTTCCTTTTTTAAATTTACTACCACTTTCAGTTTGAAATATAGTGTTTTCAGGAAGGTCTTCCAAATGGATACCATCGCTTTTATCATCGTAAGTTTTTAATATCCGTGATAACTTTATATCAGAAGTACTTGATGCTTTGCTATTAATAATACTTTTTGAAATTACCTTATGGAGATCATCAGGAAAGATATTATTATCCAACACAATTGTCATCAATTTTCCATATTCAGTTTTCCATTCAATGCCATGAGGTGCTACTTTATTTTGATGAATTTCCCACACATTCAGATGAGCCATTTCGTGCACGAATGTTATTAAAAACGAGTATTGGTTAAGGTCATAATTTATGCTTATGCGATGATTAGGATAATTTATTGGTGGACGATAATCACCTAATTTACTTCTTCTTACACGAGTTATTTTAAAATGCACTTTTTTTTGCACAATCCATTTCTTTACCTGTGTAAGGGAATTTTCCGGAAAGTATTCTTTTAAAATTTCTTCTTCATTCATCTAGCGTACAAAGATAGGAAGGATGTTTTAATTTATATGCATTACAAAAGCGTAAGGTTTTTTTATAACTTTGTTGTTATCCTAAATAACCTCAAAGTGTAACTGGAAAAGCTAATAAATGAAACACAAAGTTATTTTTTTTCTCCTGGTAAGTGTAATCAGCCTAAGTTATATTACAAGACTTCAAGCACAAAATACCGAAAATCAAACTAAAAAACAGGACTCAACAATTATCCTTTCAGAGGTTGGAAATTCGTTGCACTTTAATCAAGAGCAAATACAAAGGTTACCATTTCATAATCTGTCAGCGCTTGGGTTGATGGCTCCATCAGCTTACTGTTTAAAAGGCGATAGGATGTTCTACTATGGCATTGAATCTACTGGCAACCACACTTTCGTAGATGGTATGCAAATTGGAGATGCCTCAAATTTCCCTGTACAACTTATCCAGTCATATAGTTTATTTACCAATCAGGCGCCAATTAATATGGGGTTTACAACTGGAGGAATTACAGCAATCGAAACCCTGAATCAGTTAAATGATTTTACGATATTATTTGATGTAAGTACTGATCAGGCATGGAATGCACAAGGCATTAAAGGTGAAATGTTTATAAATATCCCATTATTTGCATCAAAAAACAAAACAAGCGGTAAACAAGCGCCATCATTATTAATAGCTGGAAAATATTACTGGACTAACAATACCGATCCAGTGTGGAAAAGAACTCAAAAATTAAATACAGAGACACTTGCCTTACTTACTGGCAATCCGCTTCGCCCAGATGAAATAGGGAGTATTACTTATCCAAATTCTGCTTACGTAACTGAAGCTGATATGATGGATCAGAAAGTACCAGACAATACTGGGAAATCAGGGATTTATCCTTATGTAAAACTTAGCCTACCTATTTCCAGAAATATAAACTTAAATATCGGTAATTATTCAGTTATTGACGAAACCGAGATATACGATAATAGTAATGCTATATTCAATCCCATCGGTAACGCAACGCGAAGCAGGCAAAATTTCGACACATATATTAATTGGAATCAAAATATTAAAGTAAATGAAGATTTGACCCTTAACTATGATTTCAATCTCCAATATTCAAATTATTACTATAAAATTAGGGATAAGCGTCATGAAGACCGCTTTTTCGACTATGGTTATGTTGGAAAATTTACTACTTACAAAATGCCTACATTCGAGCTGGGAAGTGATAGTGTCGATGGTGTCTACTACGAGAATATATGGGTACTAAACTCCTGGGATTTTGACACACTTGTAACATTTGAGTCATCGAATGTTAACCCAGGTTTATCAGCATATACATCAAATTATTATGATATTTATTCTGGCCAGCCTACAGGGCATTACCAAAACCTTAGTGATATTATTTTGGGTGGGGGACGCGTTAATGGCATGGCCTCACCATCTGTGTACGGATTGTATAATAACACAGGGAGTGTTACTGCTGGTTATCGAGAGAATAGTTTTGAAAAAATTCGTACTACGTTTCAGTTGAAAGCTGATTATAAAGCGCAACACTTTACAATTGGTGGCGAATATAACCGAGAAACACAAAGCCATTTTTCTATTTCACCCAATGGGCTATGGAATATTATTCGAGATGGAAGTGGTCTAACAAATTTCCACTTACGTGAACTTGACAAAGACAACCCCCAATTAATAACTTATAATGGTCATGCTGATACTATAATTTACTTCAGGAAATATGATGCCAATTCTCAGCGTGATTTTGACAAAAACCTGAGGGCAGCTCTTGGTTTACCAGTTGACGGCCTTGATTATATCGTAACAGATTCATATGACAAAGAGAAAAATACCATAGATTATTTTGATAAATATGGTACAAAGCATACAATTAGCACACCTGAGAATTTATTGAGTCTGGATCTGTTTTCAGTACTAGAGCTTCTTAACGGTGGTCTTTCTTTAGTTAATTATGCAGGATATGATTACACAGGCTCTAAACAAAAAGGTAACGGTGATCCGTATTCGTTTTATAATGATTTCACTATTGAGGCTGCAAAACCTGAATATTGGTCGGTATTTATTCAGGATGAATTCAAATTTAAAAATCTAAGAGTTCGTTTAGGTTTGCGAATGGATGTTTACGATGCCAACCGACCTGTAATAAAAGATGAGTATTCATTGTTTCCAATTAACAATGTTAGTGAAGCATTGGCAAAAGGTGAAGTTCAGTTTACACAACCGGGCAATATTGATGATGATTACTTGGTTTATGTAGACAAAGTTATCTCACCCTCAAAGGTTGTTGGATACCGAAAAGGCAATAGATGGTACAAAGCTGATGGTATTGAAATAAGTGACCCAACAATATTTGATGTAGGAAACGGAATTTCACCATATTTATCAGATCCAACAATAAACCGTGTTGGTGAAGGAGACTGGACTCCTGATCTGACTTTTCAGGATTATGATAAATCGGTAAATCTTCTACCCCAAATTAGTTTGGATTATACTTTTTTTAAGAGGTTTAATGTATATTCCCACTATAGTTCGTTTACACAGAACCCAAGGTATTACTCTGGTTTTCGTCCTGATATTTATTATTTCTGGAATAATATTGCAGGTGCCTATTTGATTCCTAATACTTCTCTTAAACCCATGAGAGCCAATAAGTTTTTTGTTGGTTTTAAAAGTAATTTTTGGAAAAATATGGTAACCGATGTTTCGTATTTTGTTACATCGATTGAAAATTATTACTTTTATAAATATGTGTATGATGCTTATCCAATCGCCTATTCAACAGTTATAAATATTGATAAGGATATTATTACCAAAGGTATGGAGGTGAAACTTGATTTAATTAATCAGGGACCAACAGGTGCTATGGCAGGAATGAGTTTCACAAAGTTATTCCCCAAAGAAGAAGATTATTATTATTTTCAGGTTAGTGACATGGTAATTAATGCTTTCCTTGGTTATAGGTTTGGAAACAAGGATAATGGCAGTCAAGTATTGGGCAATATAACAGCATTACAAGGGTTTTCAGCTAGTATTTATTATCAGTATAGGCATGGAGTTCCTTATCGTTATACTGACGATGGAATGCCTAGAGGATTCAAAAAAACACCTAGTGTAAATTTGTTTAACCTCAATATTCAAAAAGATTTTTTGATTGGAAATAAAGCAAGAATGAATATTTATCTTACAATTGAAAACCTATTCAATTTTAAAAATGTATTTGATGTGTATTCCGAAACCGGAGAAGCAGATGATGATGGATTCCTTTCAAATCCGGCTAATGAATATATAATTAACGATAAATTAAATCCTGATTCTTACAGACTGTTATATCAATTACAACTATATAGCCCACAATATTATGACATTCCTCGTATTTGGCGTATTGGTCTGGTATTTAGGTATTAGTACTAATTACCAAGTGTAAAAACCCCGATTAAGTCTGGGTATGTTTTTTAATAGGATAGATAGATTTATTTTTGCTTTAACGTTATTTCCTCCTTAGAAAACAAGTAATTAGATTTTAGATTTGATTATCTAATCATTGTTAATCGCAACTTTACACCATGTAATAGTTAGTTACGCTAATCCTATTATAACTCCACTCAGAACAGTCACAATCTTTTTTCTTACGCTTTTTTTGGTGATACATATTTTTATTTGAACTACATGCTGAACCAATAATAATTATGCACAGTATAAGCAAAACTCCCAACAACCTACTGCTTCTATATTTTTCAGATGGAGTTTTAATTTTATTCAATGCCATTTCTAATTTTTTAGATAATTTTGCGTTAGTATTAAAACGATAGATTAAAAATCTTGTTGTTTCTGCACAAAAAAAAATCTTTTGTGTACCTTAGCCGATGTATTTATGCTGTTTTAATGGTCAGCTTCAATTTGGCTAAGTAACAACTAATAAGCTTATACAATAACAAACAAAGTTATGGCTCTTATTCGTGAAATAGGTGATTATGTTATGTTGATGGTTCAAACCTTTAAACGCCCTGATAAAGGTAAAGTTTTTAGAACACAGCTATTTATTGATTTTCAATCACTTGGTGTTGACTCCATTGGTATAATTGCATTCATTTCATTATTCACCGGTGGTATTATTGCCATGCAAATGGCTTACAATATTAATAACCCGCTTGTGCCATTGTATTTAGTAGGTTACACCACTAAACAGATGATGGTATTGGAAATATCGCCCACAATAATGAGTCTCATACTAGCAGGTAAAGTTGGTTCGAGCATAGCTTCAGAAATTGGTACAATGCGTGTTACCGAGCAAATTGATGCTCTTAAGGTAATGGGAATTAACCCTGCAAACTACTTAATATTGCCGAAAATTACAGCAGCAATGCTATTCTTTCCACTGCTAATTATATTTTCAATTTCGGTTGGGTTGGCAGGCGGATTGCTTGCTGTTTATATAACAGGCTCGGTAACAACAACAGATTTTATTGACGGTTTACAGGCATGGTTTGTGCCGTCAGATATTTATTATTCATTAACTAAAGCTATTGTTTTTGCTTTTATAATCACATCAGTTTCTGGTTTTAAAGGATATACAGTAAAAGGCGGATCGGTTGCCGTAGGTCGTGCTAGCACATCGGCAGTTGTATCAAGCAGTATACTGATAATTATTTTCGACCTAATACTAACACAGATGCTACTAACATGATTGAAGTAAATAATATAAGCAAGTCATTTAGTGACCAACTGGTACTAAAAAATATTAGTACAACTTTCGAGAAAGGAAAAACCAACCTCATTATTGGGCAAAGCGGATCGGGAAAAACCGTTCTTATGAAGTGTTGTATTGGTCTATTTGATATTGATGAAGGTGAAATTACTTTTGATGGAAGATGTTTTTCGGGACTAAATGAAAAGAAGAAAAAAGATACCAGAAAAGAAATGGGGGTACTATTTCAAGGTGGAGCTTTATTTGATTCATATACCGTAGAGGAAAACATTATGTTTCCGTTAAATATGTTTACAAAGCAGGGCTACAAAGAAAAGTTAGATAGGGTGAATGATGTTCTGAGTCATGTTAATCTCACAAATGCAAACTCTAAATTTCCGGCTGAACTTAGTGGAGGTATGATTAAACGAGTTGCAATTGCACGAGCTATTGCTATGAATCCCAGGTATTTATTTTGTGATGAACCAAATTCTGGGCTTGACCCAAAAACGGCAGAAGTAATTGATGAGCTAATCTCAGAACTTACGCATAAGTTTCAAATGACCACTGTTATTAACACCCACGACATGAACTCGGTATTACAAATAGGTCAAAAAATAGCCTTTATTAACAAAGGTGAACTTTGGTGGGAGGGTGATAACAAAGAAATATTGAAAACTGAGAATCAGGAGCTCAACGATTTTGTATTTTCAACTGAACTCACAAAGCGTATTAAGAGGTAAGCTAATGATTCATATCCACCAACCAACTAAAAAATGACAATAAATCTACTTGATATATTAATCATTATTCCATTAATGCTATTTGCATGGAATGGGTTTAAAAAAGGTTTGATAATTGAAATAGCATCGCTTGTTGCCCTAATATTAGGTTTATATATGGCATTTTTCTTTTCTGACTTTGCTGCTGAAATGCTAAATGACCTTTTTGCCATCGACCAAAAATATGTGGCAGTATTTGCATTTATTTTAACATTTATTGTTGTACTTTTTTTAGTATTAACTGTTGGAAAAGTTGTTCAAAAATTTATAGATATACTACTACTAGGATTTTTAAATAAGATTGCAGGAGCTGCCTTTGGAATATTAAAAGGGGCACTACTACTAAGTATCTTGATTTTTGTTATTAACTATTTTGATTTTGGGACTTACATTATCAAACCCGAGGCACGCGAAAAATCTATCTTTTACGAACCAGTTGAATCCATTGCACCTGCATTATACTCTTGGCTTGACTCAAATAATTTCACATTTGATATTCCCAACAAAGAAGAGTTGTTGGATAAGGTTTATTAAGCCACTTCAGAAATGGTGAGTTTTCACAGAGGCACTATCTAGAGTTTATCCCCAAGGTCATCAATTCGTGATCTACCCCCAAATTTATTATGAAAATATGTGGTAATAGCACCCAGTACTAAAGATATAATAATCAGGATTTCGAGATTAACAATATAGTATGAGTAATAATCTAAAAATGAGAATATTGTTATAAAAACTAATGAATATAACAGAAAAGAAATTAATATCTTTTTCAGTTTACCTTTACACTTTTTATTTGAATCCTTCTTCTTACTCATAAACTATCTCCGTTTAATTTAACTATTAAATCAAAAGTCATGTCAGACTACTCTTCAATGGCAGCAACCCCTGGCAACACTTTACCCTCAATAAACTCAAGCATTGCACCTCCGCCTGTGGATACATAACTTACTTTATCCTGAAAATTATATTTATTAATAGCAGCAACCGAATCACCTCCACCAATTAATGAGAACGCTCCATTTTTGGTGGCCTCAACAATTGCATAAGCAACTTCTATGGTACCTTCTGCAAAATTTGCCATCTCAAAAACTCCCATGGGCCCATTCCAAAGTATTGTTTCCGAACTTTCAATAATATCTTTGTAAGCCTGACCTGTTTCTGGTCCAATATCAAGACCCATCCATCCATCTGGAATTTCATGCGCATTACAAAACTTAGTATTTGCATCATTGGCAAACTTATCTGCAATAACAGCATCTGTGGGTAGGTGGAAACAAACATTCTGTTCTTCGGCTTTTGCCATTGCAGCTTTGGCAGTATCTACCAAAGCTTCCTCAACCAATGAGTCTCCAATTTCTCCTCCCAATGCCTTTATGAAAGTAAACATCATACCACCGCCAATTAAAATATTATCAACCTTATCAATTAGATTGTTAATAATCTCAATTTTACCAGATATTTTTGCGCCACCTATTATTGCTGTTATGGGTTTCTTACCTTCTTTAACAACCTTATTTATGTTAATTAGCTCATTTTGCATTACATAACCAAACATTTTATCAACTGGGAAAAACTTTGCAATTACAGTTGTGGATGCGTGGGCTCGATGTGCAGTTCCAAAAGCATCATTCATATAAACATCAGCAAGTTTTGATAATTTTTTCGCAAAAGCTTCATCTCCTTTAGTTTCTTCTTTGTAAAAACGAAGATTTTCAAGCAACAACACTTGCCCTGGTTTTAGAATCCTACTCAGCCTCATTGCCTGTTCACCAACACAATCATCAGCAAATAATATACTAGTACCAAGTTGTTTCGACAATTCGCCTACAATATGCTTTAAGGAAAATTTATCTTCGGGACCATTTTTTGGCCTACCCAAATGCGACATCAGAATAACAGCGCCACCTGAACTTAGAACTTTTTTTATGGTTGGTATTGCAGCTCTGATTCTATTACTATCAGTTATTTCAAGCTTGTCGTTAAGAGGAACATTAAAATCTACACGAATTATTACTTTCTTATTTGTAAAATCAAAAGTGTCAATATTTTTCATAATTATATTTTTACAAAATCAAGACCCATAATTCCAAGATAATTTGAGAAATATCTATCTCTGGATGACTCTTATGTTAATACTTGAATTTTAAGCAAAGTTAAAAAACAATTCGGCTTCATGACAAATTATCTTACTAAAAGAAGATAAGATTAGACATAATTATATAGTTGCAGAAGCTATTAATTTTCTTGTGTAGTTTGATTTAGGATTATCAAAAACTTCATCAGCGTCACCAATTTCCACTATTTCTCCATCTTTCATAACCATAATTCTATCACTCATATAACGAACCACATTCAAGTCGTGCGAAATAAATATATAGGTAAATCCAAACTCACGTTTAATGTCATTTAATAAATTAAGCACTTTTGCCTGCACTGATACATCAAGGGCAGAAACTACCTCATCACAAATAATAAATTTTGGATTAAGCGCAAGTGTACGAGCAATTACAACTCTTTGTCTTTGCCCACCAGAGAACTCATGTGGATACCGATTATAATGCTCTTCTTTTAGCCCAACTTTTTTCAGTAACTCAATTACTTTTTCTTTGCGCTGATTATTATTGTTGTGCAAATTATATACCTGCATTGGTTCATGAATTGCATTTCCAATACTCATGCGTGGATTTAATGATGAGTAGGGATCTTGAAAAACAATATTAATATTTTTTCGTTGTTTTTTTAGTGATTGTGCATTAAGCGAAAGCAAATCATTATCATTAAAAACTATTGAGCCTCCATCGGGGTGTATTAATCGCAGAATGCTCCGCCCAAGAGTTGTTTTACCACATCCTGATTCACCAACCAAGCCAAGGGTTTCTCCTGGATATACCTCAAAACTAACATCATCAACTGCTTTTACATATTCAGTTACTTTACCAAATATATTTTTTGAAAGAGTATAATTTTTTTCAAGATTATCAACTTTCAAAACAGGTTCTTTGGCATACATCAACTTATGAAAATCAGCTCTGTCAGTAGCTACATTTTTAATGTCTTCATCAACTATTTCATGGCCATTTATAAAATCATCAATAACGGGTAATCGTGAAATTCTTTTATCTGTAGGGGGTCTACATGCAAGCAGTCCCTTTGTGTATGAATGTTCTGGATTCTCGAACACTTTAATTATATCACCTGTCTCAACAATTTTGCCCTTATGCATAACTATCACTTCATCTGCAACTTCACTAATAACTCCCAAATCATGACTAATAAAAATCAAACCCATCCCCGACTCTTTTCTCAGATTGTTTATTAAATTAATAATTTCTTTTTGAACTGTAACATCCAAGGCAGTAGTTGGTTCATCGGCAATTAATAAATCAGGCTTATTTGAAATTGCCATAGCAATCATAATCCGTTGTTTTTGTCCTCCCGACAGTTGGTGAGGGTAGCTACTGTATATATTTTCTGGTCGTGGAAGATTTACTTTATTAAACAAATCGATTACCTGCAAACGTGCTTCTTTCTTGCTTACTTTTTGATGAAGAAGTATACTTTCGGCTACCTGTTTTCCGCAACGCATAACTGGATTTAGGGCCGTCATGGGCTCTTGAAATATCATGGAAATATTATTTCCCCGAAATTTTCGCATTTCGCCTGGCTTCAATCCAATTAAGTTGGTACCATTAAAAAGTATTTTTCCTGAAATTATTTTTGCTTGAGGAGAAAGTAATTGCATTATGGCCAATGCAGTTACTGATTTACCCGACCCCGATTCGCCAACAATACCAATGGCCGCGCCTTTTTTTAATCTAAAGTTAACATTATCAACAGCTTTTATGGTTGATGACTCGGATTTAAACTCTATGGTAAGATTTGTAATTTGTAGCAAATCTGAATATTTTAATTAAAAATTGAGAAATAAATAGTACTTTTGCACCGATTTTTCAAAACCAGTAAAACTAAACAAATGTCAAATCCAAAAGTAAGTATTTTTACGGGTCGTAAAACACGTTATCTTGCTGAAAAAATTGCTACCAGTTATGGCATCGATTTGGGGAAATCAATTGTAACGAATTTTTCTGATGGCGAGTTTCAAACTTCTTATGAAGAGAACGTCAGAGGTCAGGATGTTTTTATTATTCAATCAACAGTATCGCCCAGCGATAACTTGTTTGAATTGCTAATGATGGTTGATGCTGCTAGACGCGCATCTGCGAGAAAAATTATAGTTGTTATTCCTTATTTTGGTTATGCCCGTCAGGACAGAAAAGACAAACCAAGGGTTGCTATCGCAGCAAAATTAATAGCAAATCTACTTACAACATCCGGCATTAGCCGAATAATTACACTGGATTTACACGCTGATCAAATTCAAGGATTTTTTGAAGTACCGGTTGATAACCTCTATGCTTCTCAAATTTTTGTTAATTATATAAGAGGGCTAAATCTTCCTAATTTAATAATGGCATCACCTGATACCGGTGGTACCCGACGTGCAGCATCATACGCAAAAGCTCTTAACACCGGCTTTGTTATTTGCTATAAGCAAAGGGCAAAAGCAAATGTTATTGAACGCATGGAATTGATTGGAGATGTTGAAGGTAAGGACGTTGTTCTTATGGATGATATTATTGATACTGCAGGAACAATTACAAAAGCTGCTGATTTAATTATGGCAAATGGTGCAAATAGTGTTCGTGCATTTTGTACACATCCAATTTTCTCGGGTAGCGCTTATGAGCGTATTAGTAAATCAAAATTATGCGAAGTTATCGTTACTGATACTGTGCCATTGAAACAAACATTAGATAAAATTAAAGTACTAACTACTGCTGATTTATTTGCAGAAGTTATACGTCGAGTACAAAATTTTGAATCGATTAGTACTATGTTCGATATAAAAAAGAAATAGATTAACTATTATATTATTATTAATTAACATTATATTAAAATGAAAAAAGTATCATTGAGCGGTTCTATTAGAGAGAACGTAGGGAAAAAAGATGCTAAAAAGCACAGAAGAGAAGGTAATATTCCATGTGTTATTTACGGTGGTGAAGATCAAATTCACTTTTATACAAATGAAATTAAATTCGACAAAATTATCTTCACTCCAGAGGTGTTTATAATTAAAATCGACATTGAAGGTAAAGAGTACCAAACCATACTGCAAGAAGTACAGTATCATCCAGTTACAGATAAGGTATTACATGCTGATTTTCTTGAGCTAATTCAAGGGAAAGATGTTACTATCGGTATTCCTGTTTCTTTATATGGAAGCTCTGCTGGTGTTATGGCTGGTGGCCAATTAATTAAAAAGATGCATAAGGTTAAACTGAAAGGTTTAGTTGATAAGATGCCTGATAAAGTTGAAGTAGATATTACAGAACTTACAATTGGTCATTCAATTAAAGTTAGAGATCTTGATATTAAAGATATCACAACTACTGATCCTGAAAACTCAGTTATAGTACGTGTTAAAATGTCACGTAATGTTGCTGAAGATGAAGAGGAAGAAGAAGGTGAAGAAGGAGAAGAGGGTGAAGAAGGAGAAGAAGGAGCTGAAACACCTGCCGATAAATAGTAACACTTTTGTTATTATACTACAGTATATGAGGGGGATGAAGTTATTTATTAACTTTATCCCTTTCTTTTTGATATTTAAATTCATAATAGAACTTACGTGAAATATTTAATAGCCGGACTTGGGAATATTGGCTCAGAGTATGTTAACACCAGACATAATATTGGGTTTGATGTATCAGACAAACTAGTTGCCGAACTAAAAGGTGAGTCGACGGTAGAAAAACTCGCAGTAGTCTCACGTGTTAAATATCGTGGGCGCATATTAGTGATTATTAAGCCCACAACTTATATGAACCTAAGTGGTAAATCCATTAAATACTGGTTAGAAAAAGAAAATATCCCAACAGAAAGATTGTTAGTTATACTTGACGATATAGCTCTGCCAACGGGTACATTACGCATGAAAGCCAAAGGTGGTGATGCAGGTCATAACGGACTTACAGATATCATTGAAAAACTCGGCACAAATGCATTTCCCAGATTACGTATTGGTATTGGCAATGACTTCTCACGAGGACGACAAGCTGATTATGTATTAGGTCAATGGACAAAATCAGAAGAAAAATTAATGACACCCCGCATTGATATAGCAACAGAAATTGTAAAAAGTTTTGTGTCAATTGGTATTGAGAGAACAATGACTGGGTATAATAATAAATAGGCTACAACTCTACTCTCAACCTCTCCCTTATAACTCCCGAAATTTCACTAATGGCAATGCGTTCTTGCTGCATTGTATCACGTTCGCGGATGGTAACAGTATTATCCTCAAGCGTTTGATGATCTACGGTTACACAATACGGTGTTCCAATTGCATCATGACGACGGTAGCGTTTTCCAATGGCATCTTTCTCCTCATAGAAGCACATGTAGTCTAATTTAAGAGAATTCATTACTTCGCGTGCTTTATCAGGCAAACCATCTTTTTTTGTAAGTGGAAAAACTGCAACTTTATATGGAGCAAGAACTGGGGGTAATTTCAAAACCACCCTCGAAGTACCACCTTCAAGTTGTTCTTCGGTATATGAATTACTCATTACAGCAAGAAACATTCTATCTAAACCAATTGAAGTTTCTACCACATAGGGTACATAACTTTCATTTATTTCGGGATCATGATATCTAAGTTTTTTACCTGAAAACTTTTCATGCGCACTTAAATCAAAATCAGTTCTAGAGTGTATTCCTTCTAATTCTTTAAATCCAAATGGAAACTCAAATTCAATATCTGCAGCAGCATTTGCATAATGAGCAAGCTTATCATGATCGTGAAAACGGAATTTATCAGCAGGTATACCAAGTGATAAATGCCATTTCATTCGTTGTTCTTTCCAGTATTCATACCACTTCATCTCTTCGCCAGGACGCACAAAAAATTGCATTTCCATTTGTTCAAATTCTCTCATGCGAAAAATAAACTGTCTGGCAACAATCTCATTTCTAAAAGCTTTACCAGTTTGTGCAATACCAAATGGGATTTTCATTCTGCCGGTTTTCTGTACATTAAGATAGTTTACAAAAATACCTTGCGCTGTTTCGGGGCGTAGAAATATTTCGGTAGCACCTTCAGCAGTTGAACCAATATTTGTCGAAAACATCAGGTTAAACTGTCGCACATTGGTCCAATTTCTTGATCCAGATACCGGACACGCAACTTCAATATCTATAATGAGTTGTTTAATGGCATCCATATCATTACTATCCATGGCAGGATAAAGACGGCTCTTGATACCATCAATTTTTTCAATATTGGCAAGAACACGTGGATTTGTTTTTTTAAATTGCTCCTCATCAAAGGTATCACCAAAACGTTTTTTTGCTTTCGTAACCTCTTTATTTATTTTGGCCTCAATTTTGGCAATATGGTCTTCAACCAACACATCAGCACGGTAACGCTTTTTTGAATCTTTATTATCAATTAAAGGATCGTTAAAAGCATCCACATGACCCGAAGCTTTCCAAACTGTTGGGTGCATAAATATTGCAGTATCTATTCCAACAATATTCTCATGCATCTGAACCATCGACTTCCACCAATATTCGCGCAAATTTTTCTTTAATTCTACACCATTTTGTGCATAATCATAAACGGCACTTAATCCGTCATAAATTTCACTCGATTGAAATACGAAACCGTATTCTTTTGCATGTGCAAGTATTTTTTTAAAAAGATCTTCGTTATTTGCCATGTGTTATTATTTAGTATTCATTATTGTCATTCTGAACATAGTGAAGAATCTCTTTTGAGATACTTCGTAACGCTCACTATAACAATAAGAAGTTATTATTATTAATTAGTAAAAAAGTCAAGTACATTACCAAACGAACTCGAGGTACGTTTATACATTTCGGTATATCCACATTGTGTGCATGATATTGTTGCAAACTTCTTATTTTGAACATCAAAAATTTTCGCAAAAGCGCCACCTGTTGCTCTCATTTCATCAGCTTCATAATGTTTGTTGCCGCATTTGGCACAAACGTATTGTTTTTTTTGCATTTTGTTATTCTATTTCGTTTGTTGTCATTTCGAGGGAAATTCAGCGTAGCGAAATGACGAGAAATCTCATGATAAAGTACCTTAGGTTGAGGAGATTTCTCAGTCGTACCTCCTTCGAAATGACAGACTGATTTTAACTATGCTCCTAAAGTAGCAACCATTACAGCTTTAATGGTATGAAGTCTATTTTCTGCTTCATCAAAAACCAACGACGCCTCTGACTCAAATACCTCATCAGTAACTTCCATTGCATCAACACCAAATTTCTGATAAATTTCTTCACCAACGATTGTATCACGATTATGAAACGCTGGTAGGCAATGTAAAAACTTAGTTTTAGGATTACCTGTTAAAGCCATCATAGCAGCATTAACTTGATAAGGCATCATCATTTTTATTCTTTCTTTCCAAACCTCATCAGCTTCACCCATGCTTACCCACACGTCGGTATAAATAAAATCTACTCCTTTTACACCATCTTCAACACTTTCTGTTAAAGTAATTTTAGCTCCAGTTTTTTTGGCAATATCATTGCATTGTGCAACTAGCTCAGGGCTAGGCCACATTTCTTTTGGAGCTACGGCACGGAAATCCATACCCATTTTAGCAGCACCAATCATAAGAGAGTTTCCCATATTATTACGAGCATCACCTGCAAAGGCAAAACTTACTTTATGCAAAGGCTTGTCAGAATGCTCCATAATAGTAAGAAAATCAGCTAAAATTTGAGTTGGATGATACTCATTGGTAAGTCCATTCCAAACTGGTACTCCAGCAAATTCACCTAGTTCTTCAACAATATCCTGTCCAAATCCTCTATATTCAATACCATCATACATTCGACCTAACACACGTGCGGTATCTTTCATAGTCTCTTTTTTACCAATTTGAGTACCAGTTGGTCCAAGATAAGTAACTTTTGCTCCTTGATCGTAAGCAGCAGCTTCAAAAGCACATCTTGTGCGTGTTGATGCTTTCTCAAAAATTAAGGCAATATTTTTATCAGTAAGCGTTTTTTGTTCGGTTCCTGCATATTTTGCTTTTTTAAGATCAGCACTTAGATCAAGTAAAAATTTTATTTCTTTGGTAGTAAAATCCAATAATTTAAGGAAATTCCTATTTCTTAAGTTGAATGCCATATCAGTAAATTTTAATCGTTAAAAATTAAGATGTTGTAAAATTTTAATGCTGGGCAAAAGTAAATAAAATAAGAGTATGTGAATGTTTTTTTTGAACCATATGTGGGAATATATATTCTAATATATTATCTCACTAAATATTGGTGCCTCATGGGTAGATATATGATAAGAATGGCATTATCCAAGTTGTTAAAAATAATACTTTTGCACTCTAAATAATATCAATTAATAAATCGCAATGATAATTATAGACGATGTACTTGTTTCGGATGAATTAAAAGATGTCCAATTTGCATGTAATTTAAATGCATGCAAAGGCGATTGCTGTGTGGATGGAGATGCAGGAGCTCCACTTGAAGAAGAAGAAATATCAATACTTGAGGACGACCTTGTTGATATATTGCCATATATGACAAAAGAAGGTATTGATGTTATTACGAAAAATGGAGTTTTTGAATATGATGTTGATGGCGAATATGTTACGCCATTAGTTGATGACGAAGAATGTGCCTTTGTTTACACAGAAAAAGGAATTAGTTACTGTGCAATTGAAAAAGCATATCTTGACGGTAAAATAAAGTTTCATAAGCCAGTTTCCTGCCATCTTTACCCTGTTAGGTTAAGTTATGTGGGACAACGATTAGCTGTTAATTTCCACAAATGGTATATATGCTCACCAGCCTTACAGTGTGGAATTAAACAAGAAATTCCATTATATAGATATCTTAAAAAACCTCTTATTAGAAAATTTGGTGAAAGCTGGTATAACAAACTTGTGGTTGAATTTGAAAAAGAATAATTGGTTAGTAAGTTAAAATCCCAAGCACATCGTGACAAACCGATTGTGAAAAATTTATTTCAAAATCGTAAGAAGTTTCTTCTGAAACTGTTATTTCCCATTCTTTCCAAATACCATCGTAGTATGTTCCTAACACATACGATTCTCCATAAATAATACCGCAAATTTGTGCAGTACCAAATTTCATTGAAGACCATCTCCAACACATTGCATCTGTATGCCGAATCCAAATTCCAAAAGAAGGAGGAACTAGTACATTTGTATCAGATGCACATGTACCTGAGAAATTAGCATTGATGGACATCGTTACCGGTCCGTTATCAGTTAAAGGAAGTTCAACAATTTGCTGCGAGCACATGTCATCAATTTGAAGCGGATTAACACTTGATGAAACTGCACAAAAACCACATTCAGAATCTGAACTCCAATCAATGTAAACAGGAGTGGAACCCGTTGTAAATGGAATATTTACAGCCTCACTCCTATTGCCAGCAATCATAATATTAGAGACAAAGAATTGTCAACCTGCTTACGAACCACACCATCAAGCATCACTGAATTACACTCGGCGCAGCTACCAGTCAATTGAAACTTCGATGCCTGCGTACAGTTGTTTTTCTCAAACCAACTAAAACTTGCATAATCTAACCCTTGTGTTTTTGTTGTTGTGTATAGGCCACTATACAATGTGTCAGTTATATACACCGATTTCTCAAGTATCCACAATCCTGTATCAGCTTTGTAAGTATAATATGGAACCAAATCACCATCTACTACAATTGCATTTGTATTTGGATTATAACTCTGACTGGAAACTAACATGCTTATTTCCAGACTACCATCTTTAATATAATGCACATGATTCAAATCACTATCAGAAATATCATATGCCACAATACCTGTAGGAAAGAAAACACCAGAATTTATACTGCTATTTTCCAACACGTTACCAACAACACCTCCAGGAAAAGAATTCAATGATTTATCTTCCACACCACTGTAATAAGCCAATGTGATATTTAATTTACCCGCCAAATAGTTACTATCTGATTTAAACATTTTTATTCCTGCCGGGATTGTCAGTATGGCTTCAAGATTTTGAGTAGAAATGATAATATCTCCCTGAAGAACACCATTAATCAATACCCCCACATTACTCGATTCTTTAATTACAATACCAACCGGTGGATTAGAAATATTTATCATAAAAATTTTCACCATGTAATCACCTTCACTTGTAAGGGTAACTTCCTTTCGTGATGTTAGATAACTTTTAAGTTGAGCAATTATTGTAAAGCTTATTGGTGAGCCTGAAGTTGGCACAAATTCAGCATCTGGCAAAAGCCCAAAAGTCAAAAATCCATTTCTGGCTATATACTCCTCTTTTTGTAAACCTACTATATCAACAACTGCTAATTTAGATTTGCCAACCACCTTTATTTTAAGCTCTTCACCTTCTTCGGGTACAATAAGCTCATTGGTATTTGCATCAAAAAACTGAACATAAATACTTGTCTTCAGTAAATCATAAGTAATTGTATCCTTTGCATCAGGATTTACACGAGGATCAGATATTTTCTTGCATGAAGCAAAACTAAAAAACAACAGGAAGAAAACAGAAGATAATAAAATAGTAGTTATTGATATATTTATTGGTTTCATAGTTTTAATTTATTGAATCGAAACAAGACAAAGATAAATATATAAGTCATACCTACTTAAAATTTACTATTTTAGTCTGCGAATTCATAATACAATTTTGTCACCTATGATTTTACGAGCCGTATTAAGTGTTTTTATTGTCCTGTTTTTGTTATCATCATGTGAAGAATCAGAGAATAAAAATAAAAGCATCGGCACCCATCAAACCAAAATTATAGTTTCTCATAATGCTGTTATCGACAGTGTACTAAAACGAAAAAAGCTAAGAGCTGTTACTGATTATGGATCAGTAAGCTATTTAATTTACAGAGGCGAACCAATTGGTTATCAATACGAAATACTTAAAGATTTAACAAAATACCTCAATGTAGAACTGGAGTTAGTTATTGAGAGTAGCTTGCAAAAAAGTATTGAAATGCTTAACAATAATGAAGTTGATTTGTTGGCAATGGGCCTTACCGTTACATCTGAAAGAAATAAGCAATTCTCGTTTACACTACCCATAATGACTACCAGGCAGGTTCTGGTACAGAGAAAACCTGACGGATATTTGAAAATGAGAACAGCTGACGAAATTGAATCTCATCTTCTTAGAAATACATTAAACCTAGCCAATACCAAAATAAATGTACAAGAAGGAACTGTTTTTGCAACCCGTCTGCAAACACTTAGTGATGAAATCGCTGATAGTATCATCATTATTATTGATGACAGAGAAATGGAGGAGTTAATTGTTGCAGTTTCAAATAACGACATTGATTACACAGTAGCTGACGAACATGTGGCTCTTGTTAACGCCAAATACTATCATAATATTGATGTTAAAACACCTCTTAGTTTTCCCCAGAAGATTGCTTGGGCAGCAAAAAAAGGTCAGCTAGGACTTGCTGACACAATAAATACATGGCTCAAAGAATTTAATAAGAGTCTTAGATCCAGACTACTTTACAATAAATATTTTAAAAATATTAGATCCAAAAAGATTGTAAATAGCCAATATAATTCATACTCAGGAGGACAATTATCACCATACGATAAGGAAATAAAAGCTGCTGCAGAAATAGTTGGCTGGGACTGGCGCCTGCTAGCCTCATTGGTGTATCAGGAATCAGAGTTTAAACCAAATGTTCGATCGTGGGTTGGGGCATATGGGTTGATGCAACTAATGCCTTCTGTACTTGAAAAATATGGACTTGACAGCACATCTGTTAAACCAACAGACCAGCTCACTGCTGGAGCCAAACACCTAATTTTTATAAGAAAGCAACTACCACCCGAAATAACAGATTCAATTGAACAAATTAAATTTTTACTTGCATCGTATAATTGTGGATTAGGGCATGTACTAGATGCCAGAAGGTTAGCCAAAAAACATGAGAAAAATCCTAATAATTGGACGAATAGTGTTGATAGCTGTCTACTAAATTTATCAGAAAAAGAATATTATCACGACCCTGTTGTGTATTATGGATACGTACGTGGTAAGGAAACTTTTGGATTTGTGGAAGAAATAATGGATAGATACAATATATATTCTCAGTTAATAAAACAATAAAATTACTTCATCACAAGAAACACTATTTTTCTTTTTTATCGTCGGCATCTTTTTTATCTTCACCTTTGGTATCTTCACCATCAGCAATACCATCTTTAAATTCTTTAATGCCTTTTCCCATTCCACGCATTAACTCAGGTATTTTTTTACCACCAAACATAAGAAGTATAATAACAACAATTATGATAATTTCATATCCACCAAGCCATCCTGCATACTGAACAAGGGCAATATTTCCTAAAAATCCCATTTCCTTATTTTTTATTTACCCGACAAAAGTAATACAAATAAAAAGAAATAATAATTATTGACATACAAATCATACATTACTTGGTTTATTAACGTAATATTTCGGTTATATCAAGTAAATAATGAGATGCATTTTTATACTAATCTAATCATACATTACTATATCAACAAAAAAAAACAATTTTGCATTGCAACTAACAACTTCTTACATTTGTCATCAAAAAAAAGATAGTGAATGTCGACACAAAACCATACCTATGAAAAATAGAATACTCTTTATTTCAGCTTTTGTCTTACTCATTGGCACACAATTACTAGCGCAAAATAAACGTGATTATAGAAAGCTTCATTACTTATCAGAAGAAGAAATGTTAACGCCTTTTAAGGCATCGCGCGATTTTACACCAACCGATCCACCCGAAGGCGATATTAGAAATGTGGCTGAATTTGATCAAATGCAGGGTGTACTTGTTAGGTACCCTTTTGGGATTCCCATTGAGTTGATAATAGAAATGGCTGACTACACCACCGTAACTACGATAGTGGCCAATAGCTCGCAGCAACAATCAGTTACAACTACGTATCAAAGCAACAATGTGAATTTAAACAATTGTAATTTTCTAATTACTCCTTCAGATAGTTATTGGGTGCGAGATTATGGTCCGTGGTTTGTTTTTGATGGAAATAATCAGCCTGGCATCGTCGACTTTCCATATAACCGACCTCGCCCAAATGATAATAATATACCTCAAAAAGTATCTGAGTTTCTTAATATCGACCTTTATGGGATGAATTTAATAAGCACTGGCGGCAACTATATGTGTGACGGAATGGGCATTGCAGCTTCAACTGATTTAGTTTGGGATGAAAACCCATCTCTTACTCATCCTGATATAGCAAGTTATGTTAACGACTATCTTAACAACTCCCCATACCATGTTATGGAAGATCCTTTAGGTGAATATATCAAGCATATTGATTGCTGGAGTAAATTTTTATCACCAGGGAAAGTACTTGTGGGGCAGGTTCCAGTTGCTGATTATCGGTATCAGGATTTTGAAGATGCTGCGAATTATTTCGCTACTCAAACAAGTTCATACGGCAAACCTTATGAAGTACATCGTGTATTTACCCCCGGAACTTATCCAAATACACCGTATACAAACTCACTTATACTTAACAACAAAGTTTTTGTACCCATAACTGGAAGCCAGTGGGATGACGAAGCCCTTGCCACCTATGAAGAAATTATGCCTGGTTACGAAATTATTGGGATAATATATAATGGTTGGGAGAATACCGATGCATTGCATTGTCGCGCAAAAGGAATTGCTGATATTGGTATGTTATATATACATCATATTCCAACAACGGGAACTGTTTCATATAACCCAACATACGAAATAACAGCTGATATTACCGCTAATAGCGGAAGTGATATTTATTCAGATTCAGTTTTGGTTTACTATAAAATTAATAGTGGAACATATTCTTCATCAATTATGGAGCTTGAAGGCGGAAATACTTTTACAGGGATAATTGAAAATGTATTGCCATCTGATACAGTTTCCTATTACATTTATGCTGCTGACGAATCGGGAAGAAATGCATCAAGTCCGTACATTGGCGAACCTGACCCTTTCGTTTTTACAAATATTTATTTCCCTGTTACCGAAATATCATTTAATCCAGATACTGTACTATTTGAAACGACTGAAGAAATGTTTGTAGGTATTCCATTGAATATTATAAACATAGCGGCACATGATATTACAATTAACTCCATTACCGAATTCGGAACAGAGTTTATGTGGTTTGTGGAAGAAATGCCAAACCTACCATACACTCTAATTGAAGATGACACTTTAGTTCTCAATATTATGTGTGAAATACCTGTTTCAAGTTATGGATATATGATTGCAGACGAATTGTTTGTGGAAACAAATTTTGATACCTATACCGAAGATATATTAATCGACAGCGATCTTATTTCTGGTTTAAATAGCGTTACATTATCAGATAAAAATATAATTGTATATCCAAATCCGTTTACCGATAAACTTAATTTTATTATTAGTGATGATTTAAGTGGAGATGCTTTAATTCAAATATTTGATATTAATGGAAATAAGATTTTTGATGAAACAGAATATATAACGAGTGATACCGAAAATGTTATAACCATAAGCACAAATAATGGTGAAATAAACATTAACACTGGTACATATTTCTACAGGGTAACAATTGGCAACCATGTGGAAACAGGAAAATTAATTAGGTTAGAATAGAGCATCATGATTTTTTAATAAATTTTAACATAATTATTAACTTTTCCCATTAAATTACATTTTTAGAATAGGTTGAGGTCATAATATTTTATTAAATTTGCTTGTCTTTTAAGACAAACCAAAAATAATTTAATTAAAACCAAAACCAAAATGAAAATGAAAAAATTTACAGTAATTTTATCTGTGATGTTTGCACTTACATGTACAACATTTGCAGAAAAACATCCTCCCACCAAGAATGTAAATAGTGAGTGGACTATTCTACAATCGTGGGATATTCCTGGTAAAGCTTCGGGATTAGCTTACGATGGAACTTATTTATACTATGGTATTTATGGTTCGGACGGAGATCATGTATATAGATTCGATCCTTCGGATGGATCAATTCAACTACAATTCATTAATCCAGCGATCGAGGATTGCTTTGGAATGACATGGGATGGCTCGAGCTTGTGGATTACTGACCATGTTACCTCACCCTCAACTCCTGCATCAGCAATAGAACTTGATTTAAGTGGAACGATACTTTCAACATTTGATTTACCCGATCATTACATGAGTGGAATTGCTTATGATGCAGGTGAGTTCTGGGTTGGAACATATTATCCTGACCCTGGTACCGTATACAAAGTAGATAATACTGGTACCCCTTTAAGTCAGTTTACACCACCGGCAGATCAAATTTGGGATATATGTCTTGAAGGTGATGACCTTTGGATGGTAGATTATAATTCCAATATAATATACAAAACCAATCAATCGGGGACTGTACTTGAAAGCCATGCTTGCGAAAATATTAAGCCCGCAGGTATAGTATTTGATGGAACTTTCCTTTGGTATGTTGATGGGCCTCTTTCCTCACCCAGTAAATTATACAAAGTTGACTTATCGGGCGCAGGTACTCCTGAAATAACTATTCCCGTTAGTAGTCATAATTACAGCACAGTTACCATAGGAACCTCTGACACCTGGAATATGCTTGTTCAGAATACAGGTCAATCTGATCTTGAAATCACCGACCTGATAATTCCAGGTACAGCGCCAATATCTTCAACTTTTAATCCTCCGCAAATAATTACTCCAGGAGGTTCACTAAGTATTCCATTAACATACACTCCAACTGCAGTTGGTTCATTGGATGTTACTGTAGTTGTAGAATCAACAGATCCTATAACACCTGCGGTTGATATTCTTCTAACTGGAGAAGCTGTAAACTCAGGTCCGTCTTTGTTCGTTACGTTCGACGAACACGATTATGGTGATGTAAGAGCGACTGCTTTTACACGCTGGTTTTTAGAGCTTAAAAATATTGGCGATGCAACTCTTATCATCAATGGAATTAGCTCTGATCAGCCAATGTATATAATTGATGAATCTGTTTCTTTTCCGATAAATATTGCACCATTAAATTCAGTACAAGTAGGTGTATGGTTTAACCCATTAAAAGAAGCAAATTATGTTGCTGAACTTACAATCGATAATAATGACCCCGCAAATAATCCATATGCTATAAACCTTGAAGGATATGGAATTGAACAGGAGTGGCCCATGGGCGAGCCTCTTTGGAGCTATTTAATAAACACAACTTACGATAACAGCCCAAAGGCAATAGCTCCTATTCAAGATATTACTGGCGATAATGTGGATGACGTAATTATTTGTTCCGAGGATAATTTCATCCGGTGCTTTAACGGAAATTCATCAGGTATTGCCGATGTAATGTGGGAGGTTGAAATTTATAGTGGTAATGTTTATGACCAACCCGGATTAACAATAATTGAAGATATTGATGCTGATGGCTATGAAGATATTATTGTTGGAACAACCGGTGGCGATCGTTCAATAATTGCCTTTTCTGGAAAAACTGGAAATCAAATATGGAAACATGACACTCATGAATATGGTAATGGTGGTTGGGTTTATTCTGTTGAAGCAACGCATGATTACAATAACGATGGAATTACCGATGTACTAGCATCAACAGGTGACGACAGTGAAGATAATGGCCCATTAAGGGTATATTGTTTAAATGCCTTAGATGGAGTTTCCATTTGGGAAAAATATCTAGGCGGACCTGTTTTTTCTGTTATTGGTGCCGACGATTTTACTGGTGATGGTGTGCCTGATGTTATTGCAGGAGCTGCTAGTGCTGATGAAACCGAAGGAAGAGTTTATGGTATTAACGGATCAAATGGAAATATTACCTGGACTAAAGCTACTGGTGGTTCATCAGTTTGGGCTTTGTTACAACTTGATGATATTACTGGTGATGGAATTAAAGATATCATTGCTGGTGATTTTGGTGGAAACTACTACTACATAAACCCTGTTGACAACACACAAATTTTTCAAGGTTCAATATATGGGTCATTAATTCTTAGATTTGAAAAACTCAATGATGTTAACAATGACGGATATTCGGATGTGCTTGTCGCGCACAGCAAACCAAATGGCATTGTGCTAAATGGATTTGATGGTTCGAATGTTTGGTTTAAAACAATTGCTGACAAATCTTGGAATGTAGCTCCCATTGATGATCTCGACGGAGATGGAATAAACGATGTGATAATTGGAACATTGTATTCAAATAATTATGGGTATTTCTTAAATGGATTGGATGGTGAAGAATTCGAGTCAATCAATTATCCCACTGCCATTGATGCAATTAATGCTATTCCTGATATTGTTGGTGATGAAACTATGGAAATGGTTGTTGGAGGCCGAAGTGGACAAGTATATTGCTATTCTGGAGGGAATGGACTTGGCGTGGCAATCCATGAAAATGAAGAGCCTCAAACTAACAATGTTTCAAACGTTTACCCTAACCCATTTTACAATCAAACTACAATTTCTTTCAACCTCGATGAGGAATCCTTCGTTAAGTTAAGGATTTATGATCTTAGTGGCAAGGTAGTTAACGAACTAATAAACCAGAACTTATCTTCCGGAACACATAATGTTATTTGGAGTGGTGAAAATATAGCCGGCAAAGAACTACCTGCAGCATTTTATATCTATGAAATAAAAACTAACAAAGGTAATATAAGAAGAAAGATTGCTAAAATTAAATAATACTAATTATACCAATTAGTTACCATTAAGGCTGTTTTAAGGGAATGAGGTTCTTTTGAAACAGCCTTTTTTGATTAATTAAAAACGTGTAATAAAGCCCCATCATACATGGCATTGTATTCAATAAGTGGGTATTGCCCCACGCCTTGAAAAAGAGAGCCATCAAGCAGCTGATATAAATTATCATTGCATGTATCTTTTACAAAAGGATAATTACCTCCCACAATTAACTTACTACAATTAAATCCATTGGCATCGCAACATTCAAATGGGAAATTGGGTGGTTGACGCTCATATGCCTTAAACTCAGTAAGAGTCATACGATAAACAATTACTCCACGACTACCTGAAGGAATGTAAATACCTGGTTGCTCTTCTAAATATAACCAACCACCCACAGTATTTAGTTGTTGAAATATGGTTGAGTTTGGATTAATCGTAACATTTATAACCACCCTAGGTATATCAGGGTTAACCGACCCTTTATTACATGAAAATGTAGTGAGCAGAAATAATGTTGTTAATATAATGGCTATCAAATAATTTAATCGCATAATAGTTTTAATACATAAAAGAAAATCCAATACTAAAATTAAACCACGAATAACTAGAAGCCTTTTTGGTTCCAAGAGCATAATTATATCTTGTGCTCATATTAAAACCAAAGTTGCTCAAAATACTAGGTATTGTAATTCCAATTTCAGGAGAAACGCCAAAATGAAATGAATTATTACTTTCGGTGGTAACATTATCTTGTGAAATTACTGACCCAATATAGTAACCGCCAATACCAATACCTGCATAAGGAATAAACTTTTCGCTCCTAACCATGTAATCGGCAACAAGTAATATTGGCATTGCGTTAAGAGTATGCTTAATATGACTAATTGTAATTGTATTATTAACATCTTTTATTACCTGCATTCTGTTTTCATAAAAATGA
Organism: Bacteroidota bacterium; assembly: GCA_045267845.1. Lineage (GTDB taxonomy): Bacteria > Bacteroidota > Bacteroidia > Bacteroidales > F082. The sequence continues at coordinate 42,216 of JASFZK010000088.1, forward strand.
TTCCATCCTACTCTGCCTCCAAGAATAATATTATGCTGATAACAATGCCTGTAATCGATGTTAAATCCAGTAAACGAAGTGTTTTTAACGAAGTCGCTCATGGGGCTAATGGGCATCGACATATCCCACTGCACACTTATCATACCTCCACTATTAAAATTAATAAGGTTACTAATTTGAGCATAAATTGACGAAGTGAAAAGCAATATTGTAAGTGTAACTAATATTTTTTTCATGAAATTATTCTTTAATAAAACACGACCTGCTTTTTGTAATTGAAATATATCCATGCCCTGTTTTAACCATGCACGAATTTCTAAAACAACTATTATTGAAAAGGTTATCATACCAACTCCTGCTAATTCCAGAATTATACCCTTTACGATTCTTATCAGAATTAAGCATCATCCGCTTTGTCTTTTCACTTTGCATTGCAAAATGACGTTTAACTGCCTCATCATAATCAACGGCAGTCCCTTCTTGGTTTGCAACGTCAACTTCTTCCTTTTCGGGTTTCATAATAATTTTATTTGCTTTGCATCCAGAAATAAAAATTATCACAAACATTACAACACCAATACTTAAGCAAGCTTTACAACTAAAAATACTCATGATTAGATATATTATTGTTTGCAAATATAGAATTCTTAAATCAACTGATTACAATAGATGATTATTTTAAGTACATTTGAGGAAACTAAATAAAACCATCATGAATATTGAGGCATTTTTTAAAATAACTTACGGCTTATATATAATTAGCTCTGGCTCGAAGATTAAAAAAAGTGGATATATTGCAAATACAGCTTTTCAGGTAACTTCACAGCCTCCTCAAATTGCCATTGCATGTAATAAAGATAATTTTACTTCAGATTTAATCGTCGAAAGCGGAAGTTTTTCGATTTCTGTTTTAAAGCAAGATGCATCTGCCAAACTTATCGGACTATTTGGATACAAAAGCGGTAATGAAGTAGATAAATTTAAAGATACAAATTATATAACCAGCTCAAGTGGAACCCCAATAGTTATAGAAGATACAGTTGCATGGTTCGATTGTAAACTTGTTAACCAATTTGATGTGGGCACACATATTATATATATTGGAGAAATTATTGATAACAAATTACTTAGCGCAAGTGATGATCCTTTAACATATGACTATTACAGAAATATTAAAAAAGGCAAGGCTCCTAAAAATGCACCAACGTATGTTAAAGAAACGATAGAGGTAAAACCTGATACGCAATCATCTTTAGGTCCTAAATACATATGCCTTGTTTGCGACCATATTTATGATCCTGCAGAAGGTGATCCTGATGGTGGAATTCCTCCTGGCACACCTTTTGAAGAAATACCTGACAATTGGGTATGCCCCGTTTGTGGTGCTGCTAAAGAGGATTTTGAAATTATGAGCTAAACATATCTTACAAAACCAATCAACGATCAAGAAACTCAAAAAACCCTTCACCTGCATCTTCCAGCAAATCTAGCACAAGCTCAAAACCCTGATCACCTCCATAATACGGATCAGGTACTTCGTTATGGTTATGTTTTTTGCAAAATTCTGTCATTTTAAAAAGTTTCTTTACATCATCACCATTACGTGCCACCCCCTTTAAATCTCTAAGATTTGAATCATCCATTGCAATTATGTAATCGAAATCATCCCAATCAGAAAGAGGTAAGAACGGTCGTGAAACCGAAGTTAGATCATACCCTCGTTTAACTGCATGACTTTGCATACGCCTATCGGCAGGCTCACCTTCGTGATAACCATATGTACCAGCCGAATCAATATAAAATTGATCAGACAATCCCTTGCGCTGAACAAGTCCCTTAAAAACTGCCTCAGCACTTGGCGAACGACAAATATTACCAAGACAAACAAATAGTATTCTCTTTTTCATACTCTGTTTATTGAATAAATATATGTGCAAAATACAAATATAATCGCATTCCATTAATTGAAATAACAACTCTAAATAATCATTAAAATAATACTTGTTAATATTTTAACAATGTATTGAATTTTTGTATCTTTGCCTCGCAAAAAATCGATGCTAATATTCACTTTTAATTGTAATTTTGCAGAAATTTAAAAGCTGCTTTCAAATTTTGAAAAATCAGCTAATGATAAACTTATTTCATTAATAATTAATATAATATAAAAATCATGATCAAACATCTTTCAGACCTTGTAGTGCTTGCAAAAGAAAAAAGAAAAAGAATAATTGCTGTTGCAGCCGCAGGTGATCATCATGTACTCGAAGCCATACAAAGTGCCTATTTAGAAGGTATTGTTGAACCTGTATTATTTGGTAACAAATCTGTTATCGAAAAAATCGCCAATGAAATAAGTTTTGATATTAGCAATATTGAGGTTATTGATGTATCTGATCCTTATAAAGCATCCATAGAAGCAGTAAGGCTTGTTAGCAGTGGAAAAGCTGAAATATTAATGAAGGGTTTAGTTAGTTCAGGACCTTACTTAAAAGCAGTATTAAATAAAGAATTTGGTTTAAGAACTGGCTCTTTGTTAAGTCATTTTGCCATCTTCGAGTCACCATATTATCATAAATTATTGGGTGTTACTGATGCAGCAATGAATGTAAATCCTGACTTGCTGGAAAAAATTGACATTATCAAAAATGCCGTTAAAGTATTTCATGGATTAAAAATCACTAACCCGAAAGTTGCAATTATTGGAGCAGTTGAAACTGTAAATCCAAAAATGGAAGCAACAATGGATGCTGCTACAATTTCGATGATGAATTACAGGAAACAAATAACTGGATGTATTATTGATGGCCCTCTTGCTCTTGATGGAGCTGTTAATAAAGCTGCTGCAGAATTGAAAAATATCACAAGCGAAGTTGCCGGTGATGCCGACTTAATTCTAGCTCCAGATATAAATGGAGGTAATATTCTCTACAAATCGTTAAACTTTTTAGGGGGAGCAGAAGCGGCAGCGGTTATAATGGGTGCTACCGTGCCAATTGTACTCACCTCAAGAGGTGATACTAAAAAAAGTAAGTTTTTGTCAATTGCTTTAGCCGCTGCTATTGCGTAACAAATTAATGGAAATTAAT